>DRDE01000036.1 GCA_011040095.1 Nitrospirota bacterium | reverse complement strand
TCTTCCATCATGATCCTGTTTATTGCTACCATCAGTTTCTTCAGGCTCTCGCCTTTTATCTGTGATATGTATTTATGAAATACCTCAAAGGATAACGGCTTGCTCCCCTCAAGCTTGATGAAGGCGCTGCATATCCGGGAGTCACTTTGCGCATACTCAAGTTCGCGGTAGTTCAGCTGCTTCATCTCCTTGTATAGCGCTGCCCGCACTACTTGTTCCAACGTCGGGCTGTCTTGCCGCCCCTTTCCGCTACATTTCCCTTTCCCTCTGATATCTCCCTTGACTATCTCATATAGCTCCCCATGTTGCTCCAATAAGGTCATTATATATTTTCTTCATTCTCTCCTCGGTTACTCCTTTTTGTTTTTTGCCCTGCTTCGGTGTAACCTATTGTACTATAATAGCGTTTGAGTTTATAAACAGACTCTAATTAGAGTCTGTTTATAAATTGCTGTTTTTTGTTTTTGTCATACCCGAAGTTCTTTAATCAGGCATCCAGAACTTATTGAAAAGACTGGATTCCCGCTCAACAGAATGCGGGAATGACGGCTCGATGGTTATGTTTATAGACAGACACTACTCAGGAGCAAAGTGACAAAGGCACATAGGATGAAAGTAGCTATTCATACATTAGGCTGTAAGGTAAACCAGTCTGAAAGCGCTTCCATTGAGGGGGCGCTCAGAAACAATAATTATGAGATTGTGAAGCATACCGACAACCCCGATGTCTGTATTATCAATACATGCACCGTAACTGCAAAAAGTGATTATCAGTCAAGGCAGATGATACGAAAATTTGCCCGGTCAGGGGCAAAGGTCATAGCAACAGGCTGCTATGCACAATTAAGACCGGATGAGTTATCCGGAATTGAAGGACTGGCCCTGATAGTCGGCAATTCGGAAAAAGAGAGGCTTATATCGTATCTTGAAGATTTACCGGATAACGGCATTTGCAGTCATGAATCAGGTAAATGCAGGATATCCGTCCGTGCCCCTGCAGCGCCGCTCTCATCTCAACCGTATCACTCATCAAGGTCACGGGCCTTTCTCAAGATACAGGACGGATGCAATTTTTCCTGTTCTTACTGCATTGTGCCGTTAGCAAGAGGGAAAAGCCGGAGCCTGAACCCGCAGGATATATTATCATCTGTTGAAAAGCTGAGCTCCGACGGGTATAAGGAAGTAGTATTGACCGGGATACATATCGGTTCCTACGGGTTGAGGCTTCAACCAAAAAGTTCATTGCTGGATATAGTTAAGAAGATAACGAAAACTTACCCGGAACTACGTATCAGGTTGAGTTCAATTGAGCCCCGGGAATTTGATGAAGAGTTTTTGTCTTTAATAAAAGGGCGTAATGTGTGTCCGCATCTGCACATTCCGCTTCAAAGCGGGTCCGATAGTATTCTGAAGGCAATGAACAGGGGATACACCACCTCATATTATGAACAACTTATCAACAGGATAGTAACAGCTTGTCCTGGTATTTCCATTGGTACGGATGTGATAACAGGCTTCCCTGGTGAAACTGATAAAGATTTTAAAGAGACTGTAAAATTTATTGACCGGCTTCCGCTCAGTTACCTGCATGTTTTCCCATATTCAAAAAGACCGGACACAAAGGCATCCTCCTTTAGCAATCAGATTAACGATAAGTTAAAGAAAGAGAGGGTGAAGATACTGATAGAAATCGGGAAAAGCAAGAAAGATGATTATTTAAAAGAGAGTTTAGGGTGCATATTGGATGTAATAGTTGAGAAAAAGCCTGTAACTAATGAATATTACACAGCAATCTCTGATAACTATCTGAGGGTTTTTGTCAAATCCGACAACATAGCCTCAGGAGATAATATTAAAGCAAGAGTCATTTCTTTGACGGATGCAGGATTGAGAGCGGAACCCCTTAAATAATATGGATTTATAGTTAACTGCCTGTTTTATTGACATTTTTATCCTGCCTAAAAGTTGTGCAATCCTTGATGAAGCTATATTGGAAGCCTCCTGGAGAGGGGGTGGAACCAGGGTTTTAACATCTTTTTAACAAATGTTTGACGGTATTAATGTCCGATAAGATATATTATGTAAAATTAGATGTTATCCATTTCCTGGCTTCGGGCTTTTTTCTTATATATCCGAGGAATATTCTCTTTTCGAGTTCATCCTTTATTTTTCCCACCGGTTCTCCCGGACCGATATTTAAAATCTCCTGAATTTCGTTTCCTGTGAGTAAACATTTGTTTTTTATTTTCATGAAATGATCTGCCCTGTCCATGATTAAATTCACTCTTCTTCCTTTTATTGTGGATAAAATAATTGCCGTCTCAAAAATCGAATCATCAGCTTGTCTGAAAATTTGATACAGATTCCTTTCTGTAAGTCTGTGTTCCAAAAATTTATAACCGGCCTGTATGTTTATCAAGTTTTTTCTATTTTTGCGGCTCAGTCTCAGATGGTGTTTGTCAATATGCCGGGCATTAATAAATAATATCGCCAACCTGATAAATCCTGCTCTAATCAATCCCTGGCTCACGTTTTCATCTAACATAC
>DRDE01000035.1 GCA_011040095.1 Nitrospirota bacterium | reverse complement strand
CAGAAATTGATGAATATGCCTGACCAGTATTTCGGAGAAGACAGCATAATAGGGGAATTTGGGTCTTGTGCGATAGTAATGGTTTTTCAGATAAGTATAGGCATAAGACAGGGCATCCTTTTCTCCACTTTCATTTTCTATAACCAGTTTGTGAGCAGGCACCCGGATTGAAACCTCCCCTTCCCCGGAAAATTGCGGATAAAGCGCTTCATTAAACTGCTTTTCACTTGTTAAATATTCAATTGCCTCCATGGCAGGCTTTGCTCTGCCGTTATCATAGGCATACCTTGATATGGCATAAGACCATCCTCCCAGGCTCATCCTGGCGGAAGACCTTGCAACCCCCTTGAACGGCAAAGGCCTGGACATCACATTCACTTTATTCCTCAGATTTTTGTATTTTTTCTGGTGCTGTATGTTATAGAACGCACGCGGCCACTGTCTCAGCACCAGTGTCTTTCCCCGTGCAAAGTGTTCCAGGCTTTTTGCCTCGTTATAAGTCAGCGCCTCTTCCGGTATTATCCCGTCTTTCAGCAGTTTCCTGAAAAATTTCAATGCACTGATACCCTCCGGTGTATTAACTATGGGAATGCCGTTTTCTTCAATAATCTCTCCTCCGTTAGCCCACAGGATCTCCATGTAGTTACACATCAGTCCTTCGTACCGGTCCCCCTGAAATACAAACCCGTCATATTCGTCTCCGTATTTTTCTTTTATTTCATATAACCATTCGATTAATTCATCCCATGATGAAGGTTCCCGGTCCTTCCCTGTAAGCCTGTGAAATAAATCAACACGATACATTAAAAATCCTACATTCAGAAAATTAGGCACAATGAAAGTCTGATTATATGGAGTCGTATCGTCTCTTTTGTGAACAAACCTGCCTGTTTCCTGTTCAACCCCGAAGGTATATCGTATTTTCGGTTTATCCCTGTACTGGTCCAGCGGGATTATCCAGCCTTTTTTTACAAAATAGGGTATCCATATTGCATCCAGCTCATAAATATCATAGTTGTTTTTATTGTTCTCAATCTGCCGGGTTAAAAGAGAATATACTTTGTTGACATTAACCGGAGGACAACCGGTTTCGGTTTGTCCGGCAATCCTGCAGTAATTCATGCCAAGGAAAAGTTTCAGGTTTTTATTTCCTTCCTCAAGCCCGTCATTAATTTTCTGAATCTCATTCGCATTGAATTGTCCGTCTCCGTTACCGCTGATTACAATCTCAACCGTGGAGAAAACCCCGCTGAAAAATAAAATTGTAAAGAACAGCGCTGTTCCGGCAATGAGAGGATATATAACATGCGGTATCATCTTTAATGACTTATTGTTGAAATCATTAATGTAATTGGTGATAACAGCGCTTATTGCAGCGGCTATCGCCTCGGGCAGAAAATCCCGGACATATCTAAGGAACCGGTAAGGGGAATGCGCGGACTGGGCAATCATGTGCAGGGACAATATTATCACAAAGGCAAAGATGAGCAGCCAGTATTGCCATTTGAAATCATCCTTGAAGCTGCGGGTGTTTTTATTCATTTGATTCTTTTCCGGCAAGTCTATAAAGGGTTATTATTTATTAGGCAAACAGCAAAAATTTATCATATCCAATAGCAGACCACACATTTGAATCCTCACTGCTGAAAGTTGCTTTGTGCCTTTATCAAATCGTGTATATGAACAGAGATACTATTAAATAAGTTAATATCAAAATGTGTTATTTGCATAGGATAAGGTGAAAAGGTACGAGTTCCAATGGGCGTTTTTGTAATTATTACGAAACCATTTTTAATCATAGGATTTATTATAATTTTTAAATTTTTTTGTTCTTTAAACATTTGTAACAAGATCTTTTTTAATTCACTATCATGGTTTAAATTATCTGCAAGTTGACTTCCAACCCATTGAACGTCTACAAGCTCTCTATAAATAATCCCTTTTTTCTTCTGTTTAGTTTTAGCTTTTAAAAACATTGGCATGTTTAAGTCTATTTGAATCATGAAGTGGAACTCAAACCATACGTAAGGTAGGGTAGGGTAACCCATTCCGTTTCTACTCACTTGTATTGCATCGAAATTTTGTCCATCTACCTTAATACAGCCAATGCTCCCACCAATTTTCATCAGTTTGTTTGCCGTTCTATCCATTAACTTGGCATCAATACCCATAGTTTGCAACTGAGAGCATAAGCTGTCTACTGTTTCGCCCCTAAAAATTTCTTTTATTTCTTTGAAAATATTCATAATTCATACATAGTATTATTTGAATATTATATGTTATCTTCATGTAACCGTCTTTCATCGGCCTGTTGCAAAGGTAAAAGGAGAGGAATATTTTTTCTGCCGTTTTTGCCCTGGCATCCCGAAAGCCAGGTTTTTACAAATTTTTCATTTAATACATCAAGCGGTAAATTATCTTCTGTCAGGAACTTTACAACAACTGAATCTTTATCCTGAGGGATATGTATGTTTATCTCCCTTTGAAAAGTTAAGTTTCCTAATTCGTCTATGGTTTCGGTTCCGTGGACTACTGTGCCATTTTCCATATTAACAATAACTGCAGCGCCAAAAAAATTTGGTCTATATGATAAGTCTGTCTTAACGTTTATATTCATGACCTCTTCGTCTCCCCCCCTCTGCAAGACGATTTTATATGTTTTGCCTTTTTCCAGGCAGACCACTGCAGGGGTACTTCCCATATCCTGATCATTTACAACTACCCTTGCTCCTGTGGCACAACCATAAATTGACAAAATACATAATCCAAAAACTACCTTGAATAGTACTCTCAGATTCTTATTCATTTTTTCCCTCCTTATCAAACGTACCGGCCTCACATGCCATTACAAAGGATTCTCCCATACCTTTCAACTCCTCCCATTCTTTTCTTATCCTCCGGGCATCACTGTCAGAAATCTTTTTATCATCATTGTATGATTGAACTATGGCATCCAGGGTGTCTGAAAACTCCTTGACAAAGCGCTGGATATTCTGCAGCATGTCTATATTCATGTTGGATTTATCGCTGTGAATATTTTTAACGAAAAATCCTCCCGCTGATTGGCACAGCCAGTTTATTGTTCTTTCATCCCCGGTAACTTCATAAATCCCGATTATGCGGTCAAGGGGATTTGGAGCGCCGCTTGTCTTTGAACCGTCAGGCAATTCAGCAACTTCCTCGCACCATTTGTAAACCAGCGTAGGGGATACATTAAGCTCTGCGGCGACCATTTTAGTGCCGACCCTTTCTATGATTTTTTTTAAGACCTGATAAGACAGTTCCATTTTTTCTCCTTTTAATATTTCTTTAACCACCTGTTCCCTGCAAAACATCCGTGCAGGTTTCAACCGTAGAAAAATCTTCTGCTGTCATTGACCTGAAGACACCTCTGTTCGCCGGTTACTCCGGAGGAAAGCTTTTGCAAGAGCCTCATCTTATTAAAGAGTATATACAAGAATATCCGTTTTGGAAATTATAATCTTGCACTGATTTTATAATGGCAATAAAATGATTCCGTAAAAGCTTCCTGCCGGGTTAACAAAAAAAGTCTGCAACCGGGACTTCGGCTGTCATTTTTTGATCCCCTACATTCTTCTCCAGATGAAGAAAGATTGGTCACCATTGGCTCATCATATTGTGGTAGAATATTAGTAGTTGTGCACTGTGATAGAGGCGATGCTGTTCGTATTATCAGTGCACGAGTTGCAACACGAAAGGAAAGAAAGACATATGAAGAAAGCAACTAACCGCAAGAAAAAAGTGGAAATGTTAGATGAATATGATTTCAGTCATGGAGTACGGGGAAAATATGCGTCTCGATATGCAAAAGGCAGTAATGTAGTTGTACTAGATCCTGACGTAGTTCAGGTTTTTCAAAATTCAGAAGCAGTTAACCGCGCGTTGAGGGGATTGGCAGAGATT
>DRDE01000034.1 GCA_011040095.1 Nitrospirota bacterium | reverse complement strand
TTCAGCTATGCTGTAAGCCCTTTTTGCAAACATGGTCCTGACACTGATCCCTGCCAGGTCCGCATTCCAGTCATAATCGATATCTTCTATGTTTTCATCGAACACCCTGATCTCATGTTCCGGGGGGGTCAGGGAGACTAATGTGGGTACCGCAAGAAGGTATGAAAAGTACCTCTTTGAAAGCAGGAATCGGGAGAAGAATTTATAATCATAAAAACTCTTTTCCCTCTCAGAGCTGTTTTTTGGAATAACCAGCGCTATTTTCATATAATGTATTTGCGGTTAAAGTCAGGCACAGAGCGGCAGAGGAGCAAAGTAAAGGAAAAGGATAGAAACTTCCCTTATATTTCTTTTAAACTTTGCGCCTTTGCCACTCTGTGCCTTTGCTTAATCTACTTACCGAATTGCTTCTGGAGATATTTAAAGAAATCGCCTTCTGTAGACAGGACCAGCCAGTCTTTCTCGGTCAACGTTGTTTTGTATGTCTCCATTGTTTTCAGGAAACGGTAAAACTCCCGTGATTCGCTGCTCTGGTTATATGCCCTGGCATAAATCGTGGTTGCTTCAGCATCGGCCTTTCCCATGATCTCCTGTGCGGTTTTATATGCCCCGGACTGGATCTTTTTCAGTTCACGCTCTTTATCGCCCAGGATTTTTGATGCCTCACCCTGTCCCTCGGAGCGAAACTTGTCGGCTATCCTTTGTCGCTCTGTTATCATACGCTCGAAGATCTTCTGCTGAACTTCCTCCACATAATTGATCCGCTTAAATCTGAGGTCAAGCAGCTCTATGCCGAGTTCGAGAGTACGGGGGGCTGCAGCTTCTATAATGGAACGGGTTATCTTTTCCCTGCCGAAGTTAATCTTAATCAGCTCTTTTATCACTTCACTTCCTGTTAACTCTTCACTCAAAGCAGGTGTCCGGTTCGTGGAACGGACGAGTTCAACGAGGTAATGTTTTGCAACCGCATTGCGCGTCTCACCGTCCAGGATATCATCCAGACGCGACTGGGCGCCCCGCTCGTCCCTGACGCGCTGAAAAAACAGCAGGGGGTCTTTTATCCGCCAGCGTGCATACGTATCGAGCCAGATAAACCTTTTGTCTTTTGTCGGTATCTGGTTGGGGTCGCCGTCCCATTCCAGGAACCTCCTGTCAAAAAAATTGGCCTCCTGGATAATCGGTATTTTAAATTTAATACCAGGGGTTACAATGGGATCACCCACGGGTTTGCCGAACTGGGTGATAATCACCTGTTCCGTCTCCCGTACGATATAGGCTGAAGACATAACTACAATAGCGGCAAGTAATATAACGGCCGCAATCACTATTGGCTTGGCTTTATTCATTTCGCACCCCCTTTATCGAGCTGGAACAAAGGCAATATTCCGGTAACTTTATTATCTGTAATCAATTTCCTTCCAACGTTCTGCATGACATCATTCATGGTTTCCAGATAAATACGCTGGCGTGTTACTTCTTTTGCCTTTGAATATTCTTTATATACAGCGTCAAAATTTGCTGCCTCTCCACTGGCATTGTTAATCCTCTCCAGGGCATACCCCTTTGCCTTTTCAATTGTTCTGGCCGCCTCACCTCTTGCCTTGGGGATTACTTTGTTGTATTCGGACTTGGCCTGGTTGATTAATTTCTCACGCTCCTGCTGGGCCTCGTTTACCTCGTTAAAGGCCGGTTTTACCTGTTCAGGCGGGTTCACGTCCTGCAGCACTACCTGATCAACCTTTATTCCGAGCTCGTACTGGTTGCTTAGCTCCTGAAGCATCAGAGTCACTGTACTCGCAACTTCCTGCCGCCCGATGGTAAGCACCTCATCCACGGTGCGATCACCGACAACCGCGCGCATCATTGCTTCATTAATATCCCGGAAGGTCTGCTCCGCATTTCTCACACGAAACAGGAAGTTGTACGGGTTTTTAATCCTGAATTGAACAATCCATTCCACTTCAGCGGCATTGAGATCGCCGGTTAACATCAGGGATTCATCCTGGTATTTTGTGGGGGAATACCGTGTTCTTACCCCGGGCGTTGTTGAGCGGAAACCGAATTCAAGCTTTAACTGTCTTTCGACCGGCACCTTATATACCTGTTCAACCCCAAGCGGCATCTTGAAGTTCAGTCCGGGATTTACCGTCCTGACGTACTTCCCCAGCCGCACGACTACGCCTACCTCTTCCGGCTCTATAGTGAACCATGAGGAAAAGAAAAGGCTTAAAACTATGATTACACCTGCTGCCCATACAATCGCCTTGACATTAATGTTGGGCAGCTTAAAATCTTTGAAATCAAACGGTGGTTTTTGATCCATTTGGGTTGCCTCCTTTTTTAGATTACTGACATAGTAATCTAAAATCTGGTAAATTACAACTGTGTAATGAACAATGCCTGCCCCCGGGCGTATCGAGGGGAGGGGAATCACATACACCGGAGGAATAATTGGCTAAAAACAGAAGCTATTTATACGGCAAGAATTCAGTGTTGGAGCGCCTGAAAGCAAATCCGGGGAGTATTCGAAAGATTTATGTCCAGGATAATTTTAATGCGCCGCACATAATGGAAATAATTAAATCCCGCAAGATTCCCTTCAGAAGTGTCAGTGAAAAAGATTTATTGAGGATCAAACGCGCTGACCGTGTCCAGGGCATTGTCGCTGAAGCGGACAAATATAAATATACCCCTTTTGACGAAATTCTTCACAAAGGCATGGAAGAAAATTTATCCTTTATCTTTCTTGACGGTTTAAACGACCCGCACAATTTAGGGGCTATTATTCGCATCGCAGCCTGTTTTGGCGGTTTTGCCGTTGTTATCCCCGGGCACGGTTCTGTTGATGTTAATGAAACAGTCATCCATGTAGCCTCCGGAGGAGAAAATTTTGTCCCTGTATCAATGGTGACCAATCTCCCGGCAGCCCTGATAAAAGCAAAGAAGGCCGGTTACTGGGCTGCGGGCTCTGTTGTCGAAGGCGGAGAGGATATCAACAGGACATCACTGCCCTTTCCTCTCTGTCTTGTCCTGGGGGCGGAAGGCAAGGGAATCCGTTACGGCATACAAAAACATCTTGACCTGAAAGTCAGCCTGCCGATGAAAGGCGCACAGCTTTCACTTAATGTTGCCATGGCCTGTGCCGTTTTTGCCCATGAGACAGCAAGGCAGAGAGATGAATGAACATATACTTAAGGAGTCATCATGATAAACCCTTCCATTTTCAGGCAATATGACATCAGGGGTGTCTGGGGAAAGGATTTAACCCCGGAGATAGCAGAGCTGACAGGCAGGGGGTTTGCCTCATACCTGCTTAAATCCGTTAATAAACAAAGGGCAAGGATCAGCATAGGCCGGGATGCACGTCTGCATTCTCCGGCAATCAGAGACAGCTTGATAAAAGGTCTGACAGAATCAGGCATTGATGTTACAGACCTCGGCATGTGCCCCACGCCTCTTCAATATTATTCTCTGTACAGGCTTCAGGTTGACGGCGGTGTCATGATTACGGGCAGCCACAATCCGCCTGAGTTTAACGGCTTTAAATTAAGTGTGGGCAAAAGCACTATTTTCGGGGATTCGATACAGGAAATAAGAAAGATCATAGATTCGGAAGATTTCAGAAAAGGGCAGGGTACGGTTGAAAAACATCCTTTAATTGATGACTATGTCGAGTATGTGAAAAATAAATTTGACGATTTCTCGGGGCTTAAAGTTGTTGTAGATGCAGGCAACGGCACCGGGGGGCTTGTTGCGCCGAAAATCATGAAGGCCCTCGGCGCAGAGGTCGTTGAACTTTACTGTGATCCTGACGGAAGGTTCCCGAATCACCACCCTGATCCGACACTGAAGGAAAGCCTGGCTGATCTTGTTGACAGGGTGAAACAGGAAAAAGCCCATGCGGGCATAGGCTATGACGGAGATGCGGACAGGATCGGTGTTGTTGATGAAGAGGGAAACATTATCTGGGGTGACAGCCTGATGATAATATTTTCAAGAGACATCCTCAAAGACAACCCGGGCGCAAAAATAATAGGCGAAGTGAAATGTTCACAGACTCTTTACGACGACATTGCCTCTCACGGCGGGATACCGGTTATGTGGAAAACCGGCCATTCCCTGATTAAAGAGAAAATGAAGAAAGAAGAGGCGCTGCTTGCAGGTGAGATGAGCGGGCATATTTTTTTCAAACACAGGTATCTCGGCTACGATGATGCGATTTATGCGAGC
>DRDE01000033.1 GCA_011040095.1 Nitrospirota bacterium | reverse complement strand
TGGGATAAAACAGGAATTTTTACGTGATATTTTCCGGTCTTGGAGGCTTTATATATTGAAGATAACATTTGTGCTGCCGGGGTTAGGAACATCGGGTGGGAAAAAAGTTGTTTTTGAATATGCCAAACTTTTGAAAGAAAGGGGGCATGATATATCCGTTATATATCCTGTCATTCCCATGCAACCCGGTAAACATTGGTATGAGCATAAAAGGATTGCCAAGACAATGCTTGGAACGGGTTTGCACCTTGGCGGGGTCTTTAAAAACTATTGGGCCAATCTCAATGATAATCTTTTAATGGCGCCGTCCTTATCGGAAAAGCATGTGCCGGATGCCGATATTATCATAGCTACATGGTGGAAAACTGCGGATTATGTAAGTAGTTACAGCATCAGAAAAGGCAAGAAATTTTATTTTATCCAGCATTACGAAATATGGGGTGGCCCAAAAGAGAAAGTTGAAATGTCATATAAGGCAGGATTAAGGAATATAGTCATTTCAAACTGGTTGAAGAATATACTTGAGAACCTTGGGGCGACTGTAAATGCCGTTATTCCGAACGGAATAAACTTAGATGAATTCTACCCGGAAAAAGTGGGACGCGGGAATAAAGATAAAATCAGGATATTAATGCCATACAGAAGACAAAGCTGGAAAGGCTTTAGAGACGGGTTGAGCGCATATGAAATTGTGGCGAAGAAATACAAGAACACTCAACTTGTATTGTTCGGGCCGCGACCGGGGATCAGGGAAATCCCGAAAAATTATGAATTTCATTTATTCCCGATGAAAGACGATTTAAGAATGCTGTATTGCTCTTGCGATATTTTTCTGTTTCCAAGTCATCATGAGGGTTTCGGCCTGCCGCCTATGGAAGCCATGGCATGCGGGCTCCCGGTGGTAACCACTGATGTCGGCGCAATTACCGATTATTCAATCCCGGGGAAAACGGCATTGGTTTCTCCACCCCACAATCCTGGTGCGTTAGCTCAAAACATGATGAGATTACTGGAAAACGAACAAGAACGAAGAACACTTGCAGAAGAAGGGGTTGATTATATCAAAAATTTTACATGGGAACAATCAGTGCAAACGTTGGAGAATATTTTTTTGAAAGCATACGGAGACAAATGAAGCCAGATAAAACACCTTTAGTGAGCGTCATTATTATCCATTACAAGGGCGAGGGTTTTTTATCAAAATGTATAGCGGCAGTTGAAAGATCAACTTTTCATCACATGGAGATTATCGTTGTAAATAATGGCCTGGAGACCCCGGCGCTTTCAAGAAGAGAAGGGTTTTTCTATATCAAAAATGAAAACAACCTTGGTTTTGCCGAAGGGTGTAATGTAGGCATAGGGATGGCAAAAGGAGAATATGTCTTTATACTGAATAACGATGTAGAGATCAGCCCTGACTGTATTGAAATCCTGGTCGAAAAAGCCGGCGGAGATTCTTCTCTGGGAATCCTGCAGCCAAAGATGTTGGATGTTCATGAAAAAAACAGGTTCCACAGCAGCGCAGCCGGTGGAATGATCGATATTCTTGGTTATCCATTTGCCAGAGGGAGGATACTTAGCGCCATTGAAGAAGATAAGGGACAGTATGATGATTCCATCCATGTCTTCTGGGTTAGTGGCGCTGCATTTTTTGCCAAAAGAAGTGTTTTAATTGAAGCCGGACTGTTTGATAAAGACTTCTTCCTATACATGGAAGAGATAGACCTTTGCTGGAGGGTTCATCTTTCCGGATATAAGATAATATATGTGCCGGAAGCTGTAATCTATCATGTGGGGTGCCCCAATATAGGGCGTGAAAATATTATGAGAATGTACTATGTTCATAGAAACAGTATGATTATGCTTCTTAAGAACCTTTCTATGCCATATTTATTGATTCTTTTTCCCGTTAGACTTATTTTAGAATCCGGTATTTTATTATTATATTTGACATCATTCAGATTAAAGAGGTCAATAGCGATTCTTAAAGCTTTTATATATATTTTTTGCAAAAGTAAAACTATCCGGACAAAGAGAAGAGAGATTCAGGAGAAAAGAAAGGTAAGCGATAAAAAAGTATTTGAAAGCATGCATAAAAAACCTGTTTTGTTACAGTATGCCTTGTTTGGCAAAAAATACTATTCTCGGATAAACCCTCCTGTAAGCAAGTATTATCAGCCGTAAAAAACAGATAGGCGGTATTTTTATGAAGAAAAATTTATTTTTGTTCTGCATAGTTATTATATTAGTCCCTTTTTTGTCTTTCGCTCAGGAAACCGTTATAAAAATAAAAGTTGATGCCTCACAAACAATAGAGTCTGTCCCTGAAATTTTCTCTCCAAGCATGTGGATTGTCAATCCTCATAACAGGTACCTTATTGAAAAATTTTTTAGTGAAAACAATCCCAAAAGAATACAGATTAGTTTGTCAGCCATAGACTTTCCCCTGTTTGCCCGAACTGAAAGTTTTAAAGAATATAAACAAAACCTGAGGAAATATTTCGGGCCGGACGGAGCCGCCGCTTATTTTATCCATAAGATTAAAGAATTCAACACAGCTTTGGTTATAGGTTTTGATCCGCCGAGAATGCCCTCCTGGCTTTCATCAAGGCCGGGTGATTACCGGTTATTGAGAAAAGGTGGTGATATTACTTTGGAAAAGACATCTCCGCCAATGAGCTATGATCTCTGGGCAGAAGTGGTCACATATACATTGACTTACTTTAATAATGATCTGCAAATTAAGAATCTGGGGTTTTTCGTTGGACACGAACAGGACTTAGACTGGGCGGGCAGCGAAAAAAGCTTTTTCAGGTACTACGAATATGCCGCTAAAGCCGCAAAAAAGGTTAACCCTGACATCAAGGTCGGCGGTGGTGGTCCAAGGCATTGGAATATAATGAGGGCAGGTTGCGACAGTAAATATTATACAAGAGATGCAATGGAGATATGCAAAAGCGAGGGAGGCTGGAGAGATAGAAAAAATGTTCCATTCCTGAAAAACTTCATTGACTATGCAGTTCAAAATAATGTCCCGTTGGATTTTATAAACTGGCATTCTTTCGGGACTAATCCGGAAGGCTTTTTAATAGCCGGTAATAGAATAAAGAAATGGCTTGGCAAAAAAAAACTGGAAGATGTTCGTTTGTATCCTTCAGACTGGACATACTGGTCGAGAACTTATCCTGCCGATTATCTTGATACAACGGAGAGCGCCGCATACATTCCCCAGGCCCTTTATTACATGTGGAAAGGCGGTATTGATTGGCATGGACATGATTTTGATGTAGAAGGTTATGGGATGGAGACTAAGACCATCAAAAAAAGAGACAATTCAGTCTTTATCGGCAGCTGGTCTATTTTTGCCCGCGCTAAAAAGGGTGGGATAGTCAAACCTACCTATAATGCTTTTAAAGCTTTAAATATGATTAGCCGTGAAGATAAAACCGGCGGCAGTAGACTTATCTCTACGGATTTCCCGGAAGATGAAACTGTGGTGGCGTTTTCAACTATTAGCGGGGATGCAAGGAAAATATTTTTTATGATGTCGAATTTTATACCGAAAGATAAAAATAAACTGAATAAATATATTCTTGGTATTGCCATGAAAGATGGGATTATAAAGGAAGAAGTAGAACTGTTCAGAAAATGTATTAAAGATAATACTGTAGCAAGTGGTAAAAACAGGGATAACTTTGCCGGATGTAAAAGCAAGCTGCGTCAAAGAACAAAAGACCCTGAAAAACTTGAAGTAATAGATTTTACATCAAAGCTTTTTACATGTTTAAAATATAAAGGAGACACGAATTGCATGCCTGATGCGTCGGAAGGTTTAAAATTTCAGAGAACCAGGAGAACAGCGGATAAGATTAAAGAGGTCATGGGAGCTGCAAGTAAATCCAAGCATGTGAGTATTGAATTTATCAACATACCCTTTAAAGAAACGGCAAAACTCATTACGTACAAAATAGACAGCGCCCATAGTAATGCGTGCAGTTTCAATAAAAAAACCGAACCAAGGAAAACCGGCACCCCCTGCGGGGTTGGTGGAGCTATAGACAAGGCCGTAGCAGAGGCCAGGAAGCAGGCCAGGGGAGAGGGGCTGAAGAAAGCCCGGATTTATTTATCATCTTTGGGTTATGAAAAAAAAGAAATTGAATTGTTGAAAAACAATATTCGTAGTTGTGTGGGTAGAATGAATGCAAGGAACTGTTTAAATGAGTTGAGCGAAAGGATTGGAGCTGGCAATCCTAATCGTTCCCGAAACATAAAAAATGATTTGCCGGAGGCTTTTGAGAAATACAAGAAAACTTTTCAAACATCGTATTACAGAACCATTGACGGGATCAACAATTGGAAGGAGGTTTCCCTTGAAGGATCAAAGGAAGAAAAAGAGGTGGATATTAGAAAAGGAATGTTTATTTTAAATAGAACGGTTGAACCCAATTCCGTATATCTTTTAATACTGGAAGGAAGCTAACTTTGACTAACGCAGCTAACTCATATTTTTCAAGAAACCTGCTTATTCTGTTTATCGGTTGTCTGACCGGTTTAAT
>DRDE01000032.1 GCA_011040095.1 Nitrospirota bacterium | reverse complement strand
GGTTTCAAAATATTTCGCCATGATTACAATGACTGCGGATTGTAATGGTGACTCAGCCTTTGGAGCTGCCTTGTTCACAACAGCCCAAAACAGATCATCACCGGACTTGCCATCCAATTTTTCAACGATGTATATTTGACGCATCTTTTCTTTTAATTCCTCAGCCATGAAATCACCATTATTTTTCAAATATTCATCGAGAGCGCCTATCTGAAAATATCCATTGTTCAGATAGAGACTTGGCAAGCTCGTTAACTTGTTAAACTTAACTTTTTCGTCCCAATCCGGGAGAATCATTTCGCTGTCATTAACTTGAGGCAAGTGCAACTGCATAATATAAACAATGATTTCATTTAGAATTGAAAAGTCCAGCTTTTTAATTTTCATAGGGTCAGGTAAATAGCCTGTAACTGATATAATTTGATCATCAGTCAAGGTGAATAAAATATTCTCCAAGTCTTTTGGTGTTTTAAAGGCGGCTTTCAGAAGATTATGTGTTTTTTTAATCTTCTGGATTATTATTTCACAATCTGCATTTACACCCTTGTATTTATCGTTAACCACAAAGAAAAACTCATTAACAGGGTTCCATTTCTTTATCAAACCGTCAAAGTCTTTTTCCAACTTCTTGATTACATTGACATAAGATTTACGAATATCTTCAGGAGCAAAGACCTGAAAGTAAATTCCCTTGCTTTTAATATATCCATCATTTTTACCATCTCCGATATTTCCCTACGGTTTAATCTGCTGAAAATCAGGCTCGGCATAATTCATAATGCTGGTAAAAATATCTTCAAACTTTTGCCCGTCAGCTTTATTTATCTTATTTTGAAACAGTATTCTTGCAAGCGTCTTTTCCTGAGAATTCACACCGTCACCTCTATTACCTTCATTGTATCATTTCCGAAGATATCAACCACCTTCACAGCGATCTTGCGCCGACCGGACTGGCATTCGTGAAAAGCGCTTGTGAGTTCAATTGAGCGGTCTTTCTTGGTGCGGAAGGACTGCCATTCGTTTTCAAATACATAATCACCTGTCCAGACTTCCTCGCTCTCTCCACTTTCTGCATTTAGGACACGCACAATTTCCCGTTTGGATTCAAAGTCAAAATCTACTGACCAGTAATCTATCCAGTCAGTCCAATGTTTTGTTAATATCTCACGCGTTACGATACCCTTTTTATCTTTACTTATCTTGGTGACCTGTCCCTTATCAACAATTACTTTGCTTTTGGCATTCTTCAGCTTTTCATCGGCCTCCTGAGAGTCCTGCGAATAAAAGACGGAGAAGTCGGTAAGCTCTATAGCGACCCCCCTCGCTCCCCCCTTACTAAGGGGGGATGAAAGGGGGGTGATGTGGGGTTTTACTTCGATAAATGATACATCGTGAAATACAACCTGGTTCTTCTCCACTGCCCGCTTGTCAAACACGTCACGGGGTATGTACTTCATCGCAAGGTCAATGCCTTTGGCTTTTGCTTCATCAACAATAGTCGGGAATAGACCCATCTCAAACTCAAATCCTAAAACATCTACTTTGGTGATATGCTTCTGGCGGCATTCCAGAATGATCTCTTCCACAAAGAGACGTGTGACTGGAAGATTGACAGGCCCTACAGCTACCAGACGACCGGCCTTTTTACCCTGAAAGGTGTTGAACTGGCTGACTGCCTCGGCGCGGTAGGCATGAAGGATAAGATTCAAGAAGTCCTTCTCCTTTGCCTCAAGCTGCTTCTGCTTCTCTTCTTCACGCAAGGAAAGATTGACGCCGATATAATGCTGGCGTTCGTATTTGCCGAGATTAAGTATTTCAAAAGCGCGCCAGCTTTTATTCTCTGCTTTAAGTTGACGCTGCACGCCGATTAGACGTTTGCGTGTAGTGTGGATGGCAAACTTCCCGAGGTCAGAGCCTATCCATTTGCGGTTTAGCTTTTCAGCAACGGCCAAAGTTGTGCCTGAGCCGCAAAAGAAGTCAGCTACAATGTCGTTTTCGTTGGAAGATGCTTTAATGATACGTTCTAGCAGAGCTTCGGGTTTTTGGGTGGGATAGTTGCAACTTTCTAATGCTTGCGAATTTACAGGGAAAAGATCAATCCACAAGTCATCTACGAATCTTTCCCCAGATTCATCAAGATACTGCCTTTTTCTAGGATTGCCAGTTGATGTGAATTCAATAATCCCGTCTTTTAAAGCTTGGTCTATTCTTTCTTGGGTCCAAATCCAATGCATACCAGATGGAGGTTCAAGGGTACGCTTGCCGAACGTCCGAGCAGGCCCTTTTCCCTTTTGAACAAGACTCACAAGCTGATATTTGCGCCCAGTTGCGGAATCAGTCTTATCGAATTTCTTCTCATAATTAGGATCCTGCGCACGAGTTACATGGTTAAACAGGTTCTTGCTTTTGGCATAGAAATATATGTAATCATGCACGTTACCAAAACTATTGCTCTGCGCTTTGACCACTCTTATCTTTTGCCATATTATGGCATTCTTATAACCAACAGAACCAAAAATCTCGTCTAAAATCTGCCGGATATAACTATTCACCCGCCAGTCACAATGCACATAAATACTCCCATCTTCTGCCAGTAGATCCCGCATTAGCACAAGCCGTTCATAGATCATGGCGATAAAGGAATCCGCGCCCTTGCCCCAGGTGTCGCGGTAGGCCAGCTCTTCCAGAATACCCGGTTTTTTGGTCAGGGTCTCGCCGCCGATCTCGATATCCATACTGAAATCCGCGCCCACATCAAACGGCGGATCAATATAGATTAGCTTGATCCCGCCCTGTGCCTCGATCTCTTCCCTGAGCGGCCCGTTTTTCAATGAAGACAAAACCAGCTTGTTATCACCCCAGATAAGTTTATTGTTCCAGCCCTTGATCTGCCTGCCGCTCTGCGCATCAAAAAGGCCGGTCTGGAGCTTCAGCTCCTTTTCAGAACGCGGCTCAT
>DRDE01000031.1 GCA_011040095.1 Nitrospirota bacterium | reverse complement strand
AAACCCGGTTGGCTGCTTTGTAACACTTGATACGTTCTGTATCAATAAATGTCTCAAGATTATATACCGGATGGTTACTGAGTTGTTCCCTGTCAACGGGAAAAATCTTGCCGGCTTTATCTAATATATTCGACGCTGAATATTGAACGTCCTGGCTTATAGCATCACTACCTTGATACTTTATTTCCATTTCCATATCGCAGATTTTAGCATAAATGATGCTTGAAATGTAACACAATTTCCGGAAATGCACCATTTTTTACCTCAACTTTTTGAGAAGTTACGCATAAACAGGGAAACATGCCGTAATTATTGAGATTTACTCACAGGGAGACAAGTTTAATTTTGTAAAATATTCCATTGTACAACCAGACCATGAACATTTTATTGTCCTTTGATACGGTTCAGCCCGGGATTTTACAAATTATTATCAACCACAAAGGACACGAAGAATCTATTTACCTGCTTATTTTATAATGCTTTTCTTCGTGTCCTTCGTGGTTATATTGGAGTTTATGCGCAGGCTCTATTGTTTGCTCAGAGACGCCAGGGTTGGAAAAACAGAGCTTTTCCCTGTAGTGCGGGAAAAGGACACATTGGGAAGTTCAGGATAAGATAATCAGGCATAGAAGACAGGGACTCTCAACACCGGATATTCATTATCGGCTTGCAGAAGAAGAAATCAACATCTCGGCAAAGACAGTGGAGCGAATACTTAAAGAAGTTGAAAAGTTACAAACCCATTTTTCTGTTCCGTGGCTTGACGGAAAAAACGTGGAAATTCTCCGGGCCGCCTGATTAGGGGAGATTATGTCGATTTCACTCTTTGTGAAAATCGGTGTTTAATCCAACTTTGTTCTTTTTTGTAACAAAAGACATTAAAATTATAAAATCCCCCCTCGCCCCCCTTTTCCAAAAAAGGGGGGGGGTGCTGAACTATTACCCCTTATCGTATTTTTTATCTGAAACTCTCAATGTTTTTTTGCCTTGCCTCTTTTTTGCTCTCTCACCGGGAATTGCTGGTTACCCCATCTTGTTTTTTGACATGCCAAAATCTTTTCAGTATCATAAATAGTTATGAAAAATGTAAGGCTTACGCAGAAGGTAAAAGCAGGCGGCTGAGCTGCCAAATTAGGTCCGGCGGATCTATCGGAAATACTGACGGATGTGTACAAGTGTAAAAACCGGGGGGTTATTGTAGGCCCCGGCGATGACGCGGGTGTGTTTCGTTACAAAGACACACTTATGGTCGAGACTGTTGATATCATCACCCCTATTGTCGACGACCCGTACACATTCGGCGCTATCTGTGCGGCAAATTCGGTAAGTGATATCTTTGCAATGGGCGGTACACCTCTTACGGCGCTTGCAATCCTTGGATTTGCGACGTGTGATTTCAGCGCCGCTGTGATAAAGAAACTTCTCAAAGGAGCAATCGACAAGCTCCACGAGGCAGGAGCCTGCCTGATCGGCGGACACAGTATTGAAGATAATGAATTGAAGTTCGGCTTTGCCGTATCAGGCGTAGTTGACAGGAAGAGTCTCTTAAAAGCCGGGGGCGCAAAAACCGGGAATATCCTGATCCTTACCAAGCGGCTCGGCACGGGTATCCTTACATCCGCCATAAAAACAGGCAAAGTAAAAAAAACATTTTTAAAAGAAGCCGTTGATTCAATGCTCACCCTTAATAATATCCCGTCAAAGGCCGCTGTTTCAGCAGGGGCAAAGGCTGCAACTGACGTTACAGGATTCGGTTTGCTCGGCCATGCATTGAATATGGCCCGGAATTCCGGAACCGATTTCGTAATCCATAACGAGAAAGTTCCGCTGATGCGCAAGGTGAAAGACCTTGCCGCAGCAGGCGCAGCGCCGAAAGGGGCGAAAAAAAACCTGGAATTTTGCAGTAGTAACACGGGCTTTTCCGGAAATATTTGTGAAGGGGATAAGTTGGCCCTGTCCGATCCCCAGACTTCAGGCGGTTTACTTATTGCGCTTCCGCAAAAGGAATTGAAAAAATTCGACCGGATTATGAAAAAAGACAAAATGCCTTATTGGGAAATCGGGGAGGTTGTTAAGGGCAGCGGACAAATTATTGTAAAATAATGGAAAATCAGCAGGATACCGCATCAACACTGAAAATGATAGCCGACTATATGGAGAAGGGGTTCCTCGATAATATAGTCGATATGTTTAAGCGCGATAAAAGCCTTTACCTGTTGATAGGGAGCCTGATCGGGGACGAACGAAGCAGGGTAAGGATCGGCACAGTGGCCCTTGTCGAGACACTTAAGGCAAAAGATGCTGATAATCTTCTGTCAGCCATAGCTGGAATTGCAGAATTCCTGAATGCCTCAAACGCCACCATTCGCGGTGATGCGGCTTACCTGCTCGGCATTATCGGGCACAGGGATGCGCTTGCTTTTCTGAAAGAGAATACAAATGATGAAAATGAACTGGTCAGGGAGACCGTTGAAGAAGCTATTGAAGAAATAAAAGACCGTGATGCCGACGCTTAAGCTAAAACCGAAACCTCTGATGCCGGCTGCATAACTTCCGCGGGCGCTGAGGCATCTTTCCGGGGGTTCAAAACCCAGATTGATCCGAAAGCCTTTTCCTGGTATATCTTTGCAAGGCCAAGCCTGATAACCTCAAGCAGGGCAAGAAACATCACTATAAGAGTGAGTTTTGTAACGCCTTCTTCAAAGATATCTTCAAACCTCACACCGTCTTCTTTCTCAAGACGCTCAATGATAAAATTTATTTTATCCGCTACAGTAAGGGTTTCTCTTGTTATTTCCATAACCTGCTCCGGGGCCTTTTCCACAAGCTTTTTAAAGGCATGGATGAGGTCAAAGACATTTGCCTCAAAAAGCATCGGCTCCGGTTCAAACTCAAAATCTTTTTTATCCGGCACATCTCTTTTGAAAATATTCTTCCAGATATCTTCCCTTTTTCTTAAGTGATGCGAAGAATCCTTATACGTCTGGTATTCAAGAAGCCTCTTTACCAGTTCGGACCTCGGGTCTTCAACGGGTTCTTCCTCTTCTTCTTCATCCGGTGGGAGAAGCATTCTGGATTTTATATGGATAAGAGTTGCGGCCATCACAAGAAATTCGCCGGCAATCTCAAGGTTAAGCTCCTTCATCAGTTCTATGTAATCCAGGTATTGATGTGTTATTTCAAAAACAGGAATATCATATATGTCTATCTTTTGTTCTTTTATCAAATGAAGGAGAAGATCGAGGGGGCCTTCAAAGACAGGCAGTTTAAAGTGAATGCCGTTCAGTGACCCGGAACCGTTTCCCGGATTCAGTGATGATGAATCACCGTTATCTTTTTGTTCAACATGAGACAGGGTTGTCTCTTCCAGTACCTCAGGCATTAGAGAATTTTATACGATGCTATATTGTTTATGCAAGCAAAATATTCAGGCGCTGGAAGCCATTCCCGGTTTTCATTTAATATTCCGGGGAATGCCAATCGCTTTTCATCCGGTATGGCTTAATGCCGCATAGATAATTCCATAGATTCGATAGCTATCTTTGTCATTTATAAATCGCCCCCCCTGTCTTGTGAGAACGAGTAGCGGCAACATTGGTCCAGGCCATGGTCTTTATTTTATTTTCCCTGCGGCGCTGCGGTCTGCGCGGTGTGCGGGCAGCGCCTGTATTGCATGACGGGGCTATCTTTTTATAATCAAAGCCCTCCAGTGTGCGGCGCTCCACTGTTTCGCCGAGAACGCGCTCAATGCTGCGGACCATGGGTTCATCTTCCCTGGTAATGAATGTGAAGGCATCGCCGGTCTTCGCAGCCCTGCCGGTGCGGCCGATCCGGTGTGTGTATGCATCGGCGGTATCGGGCATATCAAAGTTAATCACATGGGATATGCATGAGACATCAATGCCCCGGGCCGCAATGTCGGTTGCGACAAGGACCTGGTACCTGCCGTCACGGAACCCTTTCAGCGCTTCCTGGCGTTTGTTCTGAGAGAGATTTCCCTGCAATGACGCGGCGCGGTAGCCGGCTTTCCCCAGATGCTCTCCCACGCGCCGGGCGCGGCTCTTGGTGCGCGTAAAGACCAGCACCGATTCAGTGTCGGTATTGCCCAGCAGTTTGAGCAGGAGGCCGGTTTTGAGGGTCTGATCAACCGGGTAGAGAGCGTGCGCTACGGTCTTTGCCGGCGCGCTGTGATCGACCTGTGCCGTGACGGGATCCCTCAGAATGTCATTGGTCAATTTCCTGATACCACCGGGCATGGTTGCTGAAAAAAGCAGTGTCTGCCTGGAGGACGGTATATGGCTGATGATCTTCTTTATATCAGGCAGGAAACCCATGTCCAGCATCCGGTCGGCCTCGTCAAGGACAAGCGCCTCTATGTTCGACAGGTTGATCGTGCGCCGGTTAATGTGATCGAGCAGGCGTCCGGGACAGGCAACAACAATCTCAACGCCTGCGCGCAGTTTCTTTATCTGCGGGTTTATGTTGACGCCTCCATAGATGGTGACGCAACGGAGTCCTGTTTTACATCCCAGTGTTCTTATGGTCTGGTGTGTCTGTTCTGCAAGTTCACGGGTGGGGGATATGATAAGGGCGCGCACAGCGCCGCGCTGCCCTTTGATCAGGTGCTGAAGAATCGGCAGCACAAAGGCTGCTGTCTTGCCTGTTCCGGTCTGTGCAAGCCCCATGACATCCTGTTTCCGGAGGGCCGGCGGAATCGCCAGGGCCTGGATCGGTGTCTGCACTGTATAGCCAGCGGCTTTTATGCCTGCCGCAATATGAGCATGTAAATTAAGTGTGTTAAATTCCATAGTTGTATATTCTCCTTTTTTTCTGTTTGCGGGGAAAAACCCCGGTGTATTCCGGGGCTTACAATGTGTAGGTTTCATCCGGGTACATCAAGTAGTAACCTTCAATCATATCGGCTTTTGGCATCATCTGTCAATAGCCGGCTTTTTTGTATGTGCAGCAACTATCCCTCTTCATAGTCTTGACAACCCTGTTATAATAAATCCGCTTTCTTAGATTGAATGACCGGCGCCAAAGAAAGGTCGTATCCCGGCAATTCACGGTGAATTGCCGGATTATATGAAACATTTTTGACATTCAGGCTGTATTTCCGGCATATTACATAGTCATGATTGATTTGCATACACATACGCTTTTCAGTGACGGAGCGCTGATTCCTTCGGAACTGGTCCGGAGAGCCTGTACAGCAGGATACAAAGCGATAGCGCTGACCGATCATATGGATATGTCTAATGTAGATTTTATCGTCCCCAGAATTGTTGAGGCAGCCGGCGAGCTTTCCGAATACTCGGCATTAACGGTTATTCCGGGAGCTGAAATTACGCATGTGCCGCTGAAAATCATAGGCAAACTGGTTGACAGGGCAAGAAGGCTCGGGGCAAGAATTGTGGTCGTGCATGGTGAAACAATTGCCGAGCCCGTAATCCCGGGAACAAACAGGGCTGGAATTGAAGCCGGTGCGGATATTTTATCTCATCCGGGACTTATCAGCATTGAAGATGCAGCGCTGGCAGCGAAAGAAGGCGTTGCGCTTGAGATCACTTCAAGAAAGGGACACAGCCTTTCAAACGGCCATGTTGCAAAAACTGCCATGTCAGCCGGCGCAACAATGGTGGTAAATACGGATTCCCATGCGCCGGAAGACCTGATCAGCCGTGAACATGCAGCGGTTATTCTGCGCGCCGCCGGTATCCCGGAGGAAGGCATTGAAACGATTTTTGCAAATTCTCAAAAACTTGTAGACAGGGCCGGGAGGAGTTAAATGCCTAAGATAATAAAAAAGAGACCTGCAAGAAAGAAAGCTGTTCAGGAGAATGAAGTGAAGAGCGCTGCGCTGCATGCTCTGGATAAAATAAAGCAGAGGCAAAGGCAGGTAGTGACAGGCGTGTCGGTAGTCGCCGCTCTCATTATTTTATATGTGATTTTTGCCCTTTATTCATCTTCCATGAGTAAAAAAGCATACTCTCTTGAGATGGAGGCATACAATATTTATTACAGTGACGCATCAGGTGAATCCATGTCTGAAGAGGATAAATGGAAAAAGGCATTGGAGCTGTATAAGCAATCCGTTGACATAAAAGCCTCGCCAACAGCTTTATTTTATCTCGGGAACTGTTATTTCAATCTCGGAGATTATGATAATGCAATAAAAGAATATAATCTGTTAGTTGACAGATTCAGCAGTGAAGAGGGAATGCTTCCTCTCGTTTATCAAAAACTTGCTTCTGCGTATTTCAGGACAAATCAAAACGATAAGGCGCTCGAAACCCTTGACAGGCTTGCCGGGGTTGAAGATGGTATCTTCAAGGACACGGCTTTAATTCTTGAAGCCGGATATTACGAAGGCGCGGGAGAAAAAGAAAAGGCTTTGGAAAAGTACAGAGAAATTATCACTGAATTTCCTGTCTCCCCCTGGAGCGCTGAGGCAGGCTCAAAGGTTGCTGCTGAAGAAGCTGAGAACACAAAAGAACCGCCTTCAGAACAGAGCCTGCAAGGAGCTGAAACCCCATGATATCCGGCGTGTCACTGATGGAATGCCTGCGCCGGGATGGAGCGTTGCTTTCCCCATGCCTGTCAATCTTTCTTTGAGTTATTGACAGGCTATCCCCATCTTATCCACCTGACCGGTTTATGGGGAATATGTTATTGCCTTTAATGCAACTTTACGGCAATTCTCTGAAGCAAGTTTTAAATTCCACTTTCTTTTATCCCTTACCCCCGCCATATTGCTGATCCCCCTTATTTCAAGCATGGGAATTTTGTATATTGCGCACACATGTGCGATGGCCGCACCTTCCATGTTCTCACACACGGCATTAAACCGTTTTTCAAGTTCAACCGCCCTTTTGTGTGTGCCTGTTGTCGCTGAGACGGTCAGGAAATTGCCGGATATTATTTTAAAATCCCATCTTGCGGTCTTTATCAGGCGGGAGGGTAGTTTCTTATGTATGGGGAATTCATTAAAATATTTTCGATTCCCGGTACGGACAAGGGGTATCCCTATTTTTTTCAGACTTTCCCAACCATTTGATGTAACAACTCCATCGTCACCATATATTTCCTTTGATGCAACGGCAATATCTCCGATATCAAGCCCCGAACCGGGATAAGCGCCGCCGACTCCTATGTTAATAATGCCTTTAACCGGGAAACGCTCAACAATACATGTTGCTGAATGGGCGGCGTTTACTTTCCCGATGCCTGAATTAAGAAGGATTACATCAATACCCTGAAGTTTTCCCTTATAAACCGTTTTCCCGGCTATCACGGCAGAACGCACATATTTCAGGCGTGAGAGGATTTGATCTGATTCAAGAGGCATTGATGACAAAAACGCAAGAAATTTCATGGTTTGATATGTATTATAGTATAAATTTCCGGATAATCTCCTTGTAAATGTAATTTATCTTACCTTTTATGAACCGGCCCCGACAGGACGCGCCTGCCCCCGGTTGAAATAACAGAGACCGGTATTTTCATTTACCACTGGCAACCGAATGATTACATATGTTATTATTTCTTGCCCGTAATTTATTTGAATTTCCGGTATTTCTTATACTTTTTAAATGAAGGAGGTAGTATGAACAGGCTGAAAAATTTGACGATTCTGATAAGCGCTATATTCTTTCTGTATGGTTGCACGGCGGTTGCCTTAATCGGGGTCGGCGCCGGAGCAGGAATAGCATCATATAAATACATAGACGGCCAGTTGGCGCGGGAATATCCCCTTGCATATGACCGGGCATGGGATACAGCCAACAGGGCGCTGGAAAATCTCGAGATCAGTACATCAAGCAGTATGAATGAGGGGGGTAACGGGACTATAGAGGCGGTCACGAAAGACGGTAAAAAAGTGCAGCTATCTTTAAAAGACAAGGGGTTGGGTGTTACTTCCATTACTGTAAGGGTCGGTATATTCGGCGACCGGATTGAGGCTCAGAAAATCCATGAGGAGATAGTCTCTGTTTCCGGTCTTTAGCGGCCTTTTATTGCATATCGTTTAAAGAGGACACAATTTTTTTATAAGCGGTACTGAACCCTCTATTCCTGACAGCAGTGAATAACTCTTCAGATGCTAACGATTTAAGGAATTTTTCCCTCTTTTTGCAGTTCGTTATTTTTTCGCGCGCTTCTTTGCGGATCAGGCCCACAAATTTCAGGTAAAGGGCAAACTCCCTGCCATAAAGCCTTTCGATTTCCTTTCTCACAGCCTTTGATACCGCAGGGCTGACGCCTTCTGTGGATATTGCAATTGCCAAAGGGCCGCGCCTGACTATGGAAGGGACTACATAATTCCCCGCGGAAGGGAGATCAATTACATTTACAAGATGCGGCGCTTCCTGCGCTATTTTTGCATTGATTTCAGCAGAAGAGGTCCCGGCAACTACAATAAATGCGTCTTTGAGGTCTCCTTCCCGGTAATTTCTTTTTATGTGTTTGATTAATCCCTTTTTCTTTAATTTCCGGAGATTTTCCGTAATGTCAGGGCTGATTACTTTAACGGCAGCGCCTGCATTTACCAGTGACAGCGCCTTTCTTTCCGCAACCTTGCCGCCTCCTGCAACAACAGCTTTTTTATCTTTCAGGTTCAGAAAGGCGGGATAATATTTCACTTCTCTTTATTGAATGAGTTAATAAGTTCTTTTGCTTTGCCGGATAACTCCAAGGAAGGAAATCTTTCTACAAGAGTCGTCAAGGTATTTATTGCCCTCTCCCTTTGTCCAAGATTTTCATAAGAAAGACCGAGATAATAAAGGGCCTCTGATTCCTTCTTTGAATCAGGATAATTTTTAAGCAGCCCGGTAAAGCGATTGACAGCGGCTTCATATGCGCCCTTGTCAAAATAAAAGCTCCCTACATAGAATTCATACCCGGCAAGTATGCTTTTACATGTTTTTATTCTGCTGTCAATAATATCCATGTAAGGATTTCTCGGATAACGCCTCCGGAGCTTTTCAAATTCCTGCAAGGCCCTTTGCGCCCATGAATAGCTTATATCAACGGTCTTTATCCTTTTGAAAAAACTCATTGCCAGTTTATACTGCGCATAAGAAGCATATTTGTGATATGGATGAATATCCAGAAAAGTTTCATATTCAAGAGCCGCCTCTTCATATGATCCTTCTTCAAAATATGTATCGGCAATGCGCAGCCCGGCTAACAGGGCATATTCCAGGGAAGCGTCTTTCGCCTTAACAGTCTCAAGGACCTCTCTTGCGGCCTCGTAGTCCCTGTCTTTAATCAGGTCATCGGCTTGCCTGAAAGCCGCCCCCGGCTCAAAAACAGATGATTCTTTCATTCCAGCCTTGTCAGTAGAACAGGCGGAAACAAACAGGAATATTATGAAATACAGACAATATAAATATTTTTTTTGTTCTGACAACATTCTGATTATTCGCATAATTATTTTGATAATTGTATCTTAAAAAACGCTTTTAAATCAAACAGGCGGCAGGCTTTATATTAACATGCTTATTCTGTGCTTATAATCAACAGGCAATAGCTCAGCTCCCTCATCCTTTACATTACCCACAAGACAGAACCAGAACCTCCCCCCCCGGGGGAATGATTGTAAAAGGACACTATAGCTATAACATATATTGATAGCGCTATAAACATATTGCAATACCCGAAAGCGTGTGCTATAAATATAAGTTATAAGGGAATGACAACACAAAAAGGCTATTCTTTACTTAGCGTTAAATCTGTTTAGTTCCTGGTACAAGTGAAGGTGGATTTTTACTTGTTTGTTTCTTGCCGCCACTGTAATTAGTGTTTGTGTATAAATTGCCGTTTTTTGTTTTTGTCATACCCGAAGTCTTTAATCGGGTATCCAGAAGTCTTTAAAAACACTGGATTCCCGCTCAACGGACTGCGGGAATGACGGCTCATTTCTTGAGTTTATGGACAGACTTCTAATTAACATCAGCCTCGTTAGATAAGCCGGGAAAGAATTATCCTGTAAAGGTTTCACGGATAAGAAAACCTGAATCTTGCGCAAACATGGCTCCGGATAGTGACAATTTTATGCAATTGATGGTAAAAGAGACAGTAACTAAATAAATATCAATAAAGAAAGAGAGGCATATACTCATGAAAAAAGTAAAAAAAATGAAATCAGGAGCAATCTTTT
>DRDE01000030.1 GCA_011040095.1 Nitrospirota bacterium | reverse complement strand
TGTTTTTGTTTTCCGTATCAGGCATGAGACTTACGGTTAACTTGCCGTTATCCTTCATTGCCTGGATGGCATTTGTAAAAATGCTCACAAAAATCTGTTCCAGTTTGCTGTGGTTTCCCTTGATAAAAACCGGCGTATCCGGAATATCCAGCGCTAAATCCATATTATTTATTCTCAACTGGTTGTCAACGAGATTAACGGACTCTTTTATAATATGCACAATATCCTGTTTTTCCATGACAGTGGACTTTCGCGCCCTGGCGAAATCAAGCAGACTGTCCACAATATGTTTGGCGCGCTCGCACTGCCGGAGAATGTTATTTAATCCTTTTACTTCTTCCATAGAAAGATCTTCCCGTTCTTCAGCCATTCTTTCCGCAATAAGGGAGATATTATTTAAGGGGTTATTCAATTCATGGGCAACCCCTGAGACAAGCAGGCCTAATGAGGCCCGTTTTTCGGATTCCACAAGCTGTGCCTGTTTTTCATTAAGAAGCTCCATGCTCTTTTCAAGGGAATCGTAAGTTGCCTGCAATCTGTCCAGCATCATGTTAAAGGATGTGGCAAGATAATATGTCTCGTCATGCTCTCTTATCGGCGCCCTCAGGCTCGTGTCGCCGTCGGCAATGTTTTTTGTGATCCGGGCAAGCCTTTTGATCGGCGCAACTATGTATGTGGCGGTCTTATATACTAGCAACGGCCCTAATGTGCAGAGCAGGATAAGGGCGGCAAGCAGCAGTCGTTTTGTCTTCGTAATAAAGGCGTCTATCCTTTCTCTTTCCTTGAGCGCTATTCTCCCTGTGACTTCCTCAAGCCTGTTTCCCGATGCCTGTATCTCGTTAATCAGCAAATCACTTTTTTTGTATGTTGCAAAAAGATCGAAAATGGCATCAATATACGGGGTGCATTCGTAACAAAACGGGGTCATGTTTTTTATCTGCAAAAGGCCGCTGTTGAGTTTGTTGAAAGATTCCCGGTCACGGAAGAGCATGTAGTTTTTTTCTGTAAGCCTCAGGTGAAGAATAAAGCTTGTTGTAAGCTCTTTTGCATGCTCGCCCCCTGCTACAAAGCCCTCTAATTTCCTGCCCTCTGTCCTGACTTTTTCAGTGACCTTTGTCTCCTGCCGGTAATTCTCATACAGCTTGTTTACAAGGTCGGGATACTTGCGGACAGACTCCTGCATCAGGGAAAAATCTTCTTTCCCTATTTCTTCAATTGCCTGCAAAGAGATATTGTTAATGGAGTTGTCGAGAACTGAAATTGCCTTATGAAGATTATCAAGATACCGGGCGTTTTTGAAATGAAAAAAATTCTTCTCGTTCCTTCTTACCTCAAGCACATGGTTGTTTATGTCATCCGCTATCTGCACATAACCCTGCCTCTTCTGGACATTGCTTATGTATCCGTACGTGAGCAGGCCCCCTATCAGAACAATAAATGACGGGATGGCAATGCCGATAATCATCTTATGCCAGATTTTCAGATGCATTTGAATTAAAGATTACAATATTCGTAATTTGAATTACAAACAATAATTTTCCGTTGTATTCTGAAACATAATTTTATCTTAATCTTATATAAAAAAACAAAATGTTTTTTTATTGACACACCTCATGAAATTCCTTTAATGTTAATATGTCATATTTTCTCAGAGGATAAATCTCCTTCCACCGGACAGAGTTTTTTATCATTTAATCTGAATATCGGAGAAGCTGAATCTTGTAATTATCATAAATTTTTCAGGCGGGAAGTGAAAAAGAAAAGGAGGATTGATAAGAAATGTATTTTTATCTACCGATTGCATTAACGAGTATCAGCCTGCCGCTTATTGTAGGACTGGGTCTCCTGGTTGGCCTGCTTTCAGGCTTATTCGGCGTAGGCGGAGGTTTTTTGATGACACCCCTTTTGATTATGATAGGCATCCCTCCCACTGTTGCCGCTGCTTCGGATTCACTCCAGATAGTCGGGGCGTCTACAACCGGCACATTTGCGCACTGGAGGCTCGGCAACGTTGATTTCAAGATGGGCATTTACCTGCTTATTGGAGGCTTCGCCGGCGGTCTCGGAGGCGTTCGACTGATCGAGATGCTCAGGATGATGGGCAATGCCGATTTTGTTATAAAAGTAACCTATGTCCTGATGCTCGGGATCGTAGGGACTTATATGTTTTTTGAAAGCCTTGACTCCCTTAAAAAAGCCAAACACGCAAAGCATGCAACACAGGCGGCGGAAACTCCCCCGGCGCCGAAGAAGGAATCGGGTTTTGTAAAATTTCTCAAAAGCCTTCCTCTCCAGACAAAATTTGAAAAATCGGGAGTAACGCACTCTGCCCTGCTGGTTATCATGCTGGGCGGCTTCGTAGGGGTGCTTGCCGCTATTATGGGCGTGGGCGGCGGATTTCTAATGGTGCCGGTTATGGTATACCTCCTGAGGATGCCCATGCACGTAGTTGTGGGCACGAGCCTGTTCCAGATACTGTTTACATGCATCGAGGTCTCATTCCTTCAGGCATACGTAAACCATACTGTAGATTTTGTTCTTGCAGTGCTGCTTTTGCTCGGCTCAACCTTCGGGGCGCAGATAGGTACCAAGCTCGGCAGGAAGCTCCACGGGGACCAGTTAAAGATACTCCTTGCCGCAATCGTTCTCGTGGTCACGGTTAAAATATTGCTTGACCTGCTACTGGAGCCTTCCTCGCTTCTTTCACTCAAAGGAGGCCACTGATATGAACATCACCAATAAAAGAGGCTTGCTTGATCTCGCTGCGGCATTTTTCTTGATTATGTTTTTCGCGACGAACGCCTTGTCCCTTACGTCTGAAATCTCTCCGGCCCGCATTTCCATAACCTCTCTTTATCACGGCGGCAAACTCGTTGTGACCGGTGAGACAGTACCTGATGAAGAAATCATTGTAAAGTTCAGTTCACCTGAGAGCAAGTTTGATTTACGGAAAAAAGGAAAGGCAGGCGGGTTATTCTGGATGAATATCGGTGAACTTGAATTCAATCGCGTCTCCGATGTTTACCTGCTTTACGCCACAAAGGAGATAGGCTCAATATTAAGTGATAAACAGCAGGATCAATATTCGCTTGGATATGATGCGTTCAGGAGACTTGTCGAGGTCTCCCCTGTGACCAGCGAGCCCGATAAAGTGAAGTGGATCAAAGAATTTATAAAATTCAAGGAAAAGAACGGAATTTACGGTATTTTCACCAGTGGGATAGAAACAGAAATAAAGGACAATAAGAAAATTTACAAATTAAGCATTGACTGGCCGTACCAGGCCCCGCCCCGGGAATATACGGTAAGTGTTTATTCCGTTAAAGACAACGCTGTTCAGGATTACAATGAAACACCACTCTTAGTTGAAAAGGTGGGTGCCCTTAAATTCATTTCAAACATGGCCTTTAACAATGCGTCGGTCTACGGCATTGTCTCCATATTGATAGCCATTGCAGCCGGGTTTATTGTGAGCGTTATATTTAAAGGCGGCGGCGGCGGCAGCCATTAGCGGGGTAATGTATACTATACATAAAGCGCTCAACTGCCGGATCAGAGCAAATAAATATAAAACTCAAATTTATGCCGCACAGTCACCTTCAGGCGCTGATTGCTTGTTGTTAAGGCTAAGGGCCGACTGCTGAAAGCTGATAGCCCGACAACCGGAGACAAAATGCATGAAAAATAAAAAATGCCGGCTAATGGTCGTTGATGATGAACCCATAGTATGCAGGCGGCTGAAACAGATTCTTGAAAAGGCCGGTTATGAGGTAACGGTTTTCGATAACGGTGCGCATGCCATAAATGAGCTTGAGAAAAATACCTACGATATCATTGTTACCGATCTTAAGATGGAAGGTGTTGACGGAATGATGATACTGGAAACGGCAAAAAGGAAAAATCCCGGCGCTAAAGTTATAATGATCACCGGATTTGCAGAGGTGGAGACAGCCAAGCAGGCATTCAGAAAAGGCGTCTTCGACTTTATTTCAAAGCCCGTGGAGATCAATGCAATCAAACAGGTGATCCGCAATGCCGAGAAAGAAATTTCCGAACCAAAAAAAGAATAAATTGAAAACTCTCACCTGTCATTGCCTGCCTGTTGTCCAGCCTGCTGAGCATTCAGCCATCATCAAAACACCAACAACCTTTGAGCCCCGGTCATTTACCTGAATGTTGCATAAACAGGACTGGAATGTCTACTCTATTGTTGCCGGCATAACTCGTTCTATCCGGCCAAAGACTGTTGCCCCCTGATTTATATATGCAAATGATGCGTGCTAAAATATAGTCAGAGCATGTCCGGAAACTTGAATACTGATTACAGACCCGCGGAACAAATTCATTAATATGAACAGCCTGCAAGATTTCCGGATTTGAATTTAAGAATAATGAAGCTTATAGATAAAGTCAAAAGTTATTTCACAAAAAAGAGGCCGGGTGCGGATGTAAAGCTGCCGGTCAGGGTTGTCTTTAACCGTTTCCGACAGGCGCTGGACACCAATAACCGTTCGCTTGAGATTATGGCGGACATGGGAGACAAACTCGGCGGCAATTACATATTTGATATTAATTATATAAAAAAATCATATTCCGAGCTTGCCGACTCGGTATTCCAGTCCATATATAATCTCAACTCGCTTTCGCATAACAGGTATCTGCATCTCCACCGCATCTTTGAAAAGATCAGCGATCAGATCAACCGGATACTGGAGGGCAAGTCCCCGTTGGACGTGAGAGAACCGGTCCTTTTTTACAGGGACATCTCATGGGAGATGTCCGACGAAGTCGGCGGTAAAAACTCCGGTCTTGCAGAGCTCACCAACCACCTCAAGCTTGACGTGCCCGAAGGTTTTGCCATTACGGCAGGCGCTTTCAGGGATTTCGTGGAATACAACCGCATAGAAGAAAAGATCAAATCTTTAAAACAGAAACACAGAAAGGCCGCAAGGCGTTCCCACCAGGAAGATATTATGTCGGCGATTACATTTGCCGAAGCAGGCGAACATGAAACCGCAAAGGAGATTCTCAGGGAGGAAGACTACCTTGACGAGTCTTTTTTTGCTGAGGTTCAAAACCTGTTCAGGAAGGGGAAACTGCCGTCTCATCTTGAATCGTCCATTGAAAAGGCCCTCGGGATATTAAGGGGCAAAGAGGGGGGGGCATGCCGTATAGCCGTAAGGAGCAGCGCGGAAAAAGAAGACCTTGAATTTTCCTTTGCAGGCCAGTTTGAGACTGTGCTGAATGTGCCTGCAAATATAAAAGAACTTGAGAAGGCATATAAAGAGGTATTGGCCAGTCTTTATTCACACAACGCAATATCTTACAGGGACCTGATAATGCCGAAGGATAAACCGATGATGGCCATGAGCGTAGGCTGCGTTAAAATGGTGGATGCCGTGGTAAGCGGAGTGATGTATTCGTCCGATCCGAATGATCTGAATAACGAAGTGGTTATTATCAGCGCCAACTGGGGGCTGGGCAAAACGGTTGTAGACGGTTCCGTTGATGCGGACCACTACATTGTCCGGAAAGAGGAGCCGTTCGCGATAATCGAGAAAAAACCCGGCAAAAAGGATTTAGCTGTTGTTACAGTGAAAGGCGGAGGTATTGAGGAAATCAGCGTGCCTGCCAAAAAGCAGGAAGAACAATGCCTCAGCGATGACCAGGCAAAGGATCTCGCCCGCCAGGCAGTCCTTATCGAACATTACATAAAAAAACCCCAGGATATAGAATGGGCCATAAACGGAAAGGGTAAAATATTCATACTTCAGTCAAGACCTTTAAGGATATCCGCGCCTGCAGGTGATACGGCCTTCAACATTATATCCAGTCTCAGGAAATATCCGGTCATAATGGAAAACCGGGGAAAGATCGCAACAAGGGGCATAGGGGCGGGCAGGGTCTTTATCCTCAAACGCATGGAAGACCTCCGGAACTTTACTCCTGGTTCGGTGCTCGTAGCCAGACACGATTCATCCCACTTTATTAAAATAATGCCGAAGGCTTCAGCCATTATTACCGATATAGGCACACCCACAAGCCATATGTCGAACATTGCAAGGGAATTCCAGGTGCCTGCGATAGTGAATACAGGCACAGGCACAACCACCCTGAAACATGGAGACGAGATCACTGTTGATGCAGAGGACAACAAAATTTATGCGGGAATAGTCAGGGAACTTTTAAAGTACAGGCTTAGACAGGATATTGTCTTAACGGAGACCGATGAATTCAGGCTCCTTAAAAAGATACTCAGGTATATCACGCCCTTAAACCTGATTGACCCGCTCCTGGAAAATTTCACACCCGGGGCCTGCAGGACCTTTCACGACATCATCCGTTTCATACACGAAAAGGCTATTGCCGAGCTTGTCGACGTTGACCGCTACAAAGAAGTACTGCGGAACAATATCGCGGTCAAGCTTGATGTCCCGCTGCCGACCGGAATATTCATAATAGATATAGGCGGGGGGCTGACCTTGAAGGGAGAGAAGAAGACGGCTGCGCTGGATGACATAAACTCCATCCCCTTTAAGGCGATTGTCGAAGGCATGATGCATCCCGGTGTCTGGCACTCGGGTTCCGTGTCAATGAAGATTAATGACTTCATGTCAAGCATGCTGAAGATGCCGGATGTATCGGCCATGAGTTATCTCGGCGAGAACGTAGCGGTCATTTCCCGTGAATATGTTAATCTCAGCCTGAGGTTCGGTTACCACTTCAATATGATGGACTGCTACTGCAGTGAGAATGTGAGAGACAATCACGTCTATTTCAGGTTTGTGGGCGGGGCCACGGACATCTCCAAAAGGTCACGACGCGCGGACCTGCTGGGGGCGATTTTAAGGGAGTATAATATGAGGATCAATATAAAAGGCGATCTTATTATTGCCCGCACCGACAATATTACCCGTTCGGAGATGGAAGAGCTGCTGAATAATCTCGGCAGGCTGATTGCATATTCGCGCCAGCTTGACGCCCTGCTGGATGACGACCGTATAGTCGGTCACTATGTCGGGAATTTCCTGGAAGGAAATTATTCCCTGGAATATACAGGTGAGTAGGGGCGAGTTATGAATTGCCCCTGCATCTTATGAATAAATATCCGTTGCAACAGAAACAAGGTGAAACTCGATTCCATCATAAAAAAGGCTGAAGGTTTTTTCAGGAAGATCGATAATGTTCTGCACAGGAAAAATAAAGAGACCGGCCCCGATCTCCTGATACCGGGGGACAACTATCAAAAGCTCAGGAGCAGGTATTACAGCTACAAGAACCTCCTCCTGAAAAACAACGAGCTTCTTGATGCGCTTTCTGAAATAAACGAAGGCATAGACTCAAAAACCATAACGCTTCCCGCCTTCAGGTCATACCTGTCCCGTATTTTCGATACCACCTTTGAATTCATTCAAAGCCTGAACGACATGACCGCCAACCGCTATATATACCTGTATGATGTGCTTGACCGTATCAGGCTTGCAGTGGATGCCTGCTTAAAAGAAGAACCTGAAGAATTGCCTGCGGGTTTTGTTATCCCTTTAGAAAAAATAACCGCCGAGCATTTAAAGATCACAGGGGGCAAGGCCGCCCACCTCGGGGAGATACGGAACATACTCAAACTGTCCGCGCCGCGCGGGTTTTCAATAACTGTCCCGGCATACAGGGAATTCATGTCCTTCAATAATCTCCAGGAGAGGGTCAATAACCTGCTCGCATCTCCGGATATAAATGATCCGGGAAAAATAGAGCCTGTCTCAAAGGAGATTCAGAAACTTATCATGCAGTCCGCTCTGCCCCCGGGAATAGAAGAAGAGATTTACAGGGAGATTGAGAGGATCGGGAACCGGAAGAGATTCTCTGTAAGATCGAGCGCTGTGGGAGAGGACGGCAAGCTCTCTTTTGCCGGCCAGTTCAGGAGCCTCCTGAATGTAAAAAGGGAATCAGTCATACAGGCTTACAAAGAAGTAATAGCAAGCAAGTACAGCAGCAGGGCGCTTTTTTACCGTCTCGCCATGCGTTTAAGGGACAAAGACATTCCAATGGCCGTATTTGTCCTGGAGATGGTTGATTCAAGATCATCCGGGGTCATATATACATTAAACCCAAGCTACCCTGAAAAAGATGAAGCTGTACTGAGCTCTGTGTGGGGACAGGGGCAATATGCCGTAGGCGGGACAGTCTCGCCGGACATGTTTATTCTGGGCCGCGGGAACAAAGGGAAAATCATCAACCGCACCATTGCCGCAAAGGACGTCAAGCTGACACTGAAGCCGTCCGGAGGAGTAGAGGAGGTTCCTGTCCCCGAGGAAAGCAGGGAAAAACCCAGTATCTCGGATGAGGAGATCAGGATGCTTTATCACTATTGCTGTTTAATAGAGAGGCATTTCGGCATGCCCCAGGATATAGAATGGGCGATTGACAATGACCGGCGTCTCCATATCCTGCAGGCGCGACCTTTGAATATCAGGAGAGTCATACCGGTTGCCCCCACGGATATCTCCACAGAGAAAAAAATTATCCTGTCAAAGGGAGAGCCGGCCGGCCGGGGGGTTGCATCAGGGCCGGTATTTATCATAGACAGTTTTGACCGGATACCGGACTTTCCCGGAGGGGCTGTTCTTGTTGCAAAAAATTCTTCCAACGAGTTTGTAAAGATCATGCAATCCGCTTCCGCCATTATCATAGGCACGGGCAGCAGGACGAGCCATCTGGCAACCATTGCCCGTGAGTTTAATATACCCGCGGTTATCAATGCCGCAAATATAGTTGATATACTGCGGAACGAAACAGTGGTAACCGTGGATGCAGATAAAGGCGTTATCTACAGGGGCCGCATCAACGGACTCCTGCACAGGAAACCCGAAGATATTTCAGACAGGCAATATCTGCCCCATGAGAAAATTATACGAAGTGTAATGAAGAACATAACCCCCCTCAATCTGCTCAGGATTGATGCATCGGGTATAAGCCCGGAAGAGTTCAGGACAATCCATGATATTGTCAGATATGTCCATGAGGTCTCTGTCAAAGAGATGTTCCGCATCGGGGAGCTTGCCGAGGGCGAAGGCTCTACGCAGCAGCTTGTATCCGACCTGATACCCATGTTTTTTTATGTTATCGACCTTGACGGAGGGATTGCCGAGGAAGCTATGTTTCTGAGAAAAATCTCACCGGAGCATATTAATTCAATTCCATTCAGGGCATTATGGAGGGGGATGACCTATGAAGGAGTGAGATGGTCCGGAGCGGTGGATATTGATATGGGAGGGCTTGCCTCGGTTATGGCAAGGTCCTTTGTCCGCACAGGGGTTGAGGAAAAAGGCGGCAAGGTATACGTGATTATCACGGACCAGTATGTGAATATGAGCGTAAAACTCGCGTATCATTTCACTGTGTTCGATGCCTTTTGCGGGGAGAGCTATATAAATAATTATATCAATTTCCGTTTCCAGGGAGGAGGGGCAAGCGCTGAGGGAAGATACCGGAGGGCATTGTTCATAAAAGAGGTCCTCGAATCGCTGGACTTCAGGGTGGAGGTCAAAGGAGACATGATCATAGCTGATATAAAAGGCGCTTCACAGAAGGATACCGAATACAGGCTGGATATCCTCGGCCGGCTGCTCGGCTGCTCCAGGCAGCTCGACATGGCGATCAGCAGCATGGAGGCCAAGGACTGGTATGTAAAGGCGTTTCTTGAAGGCAATTATTCTTTTGCGCATGATTAAGCACAGCGCTGAAAAATAGTCAAGACTATATTTATTGCGTAGCCCGGGTTTAATACCCCGCCCCTTGGGGCGTTCATTGCTTTTAAAGATACCCCGTCCGCTTGCGGCGGGGTAGTTCATTGTCTGATATTTTTTTATCGCCCCGGAATTATACCTGTATGAATCAAAACTTTATAAGCAACGCATATGATAATATATATGAGCCTTTTGCAAAAGCATGAAAATGCATTTCCGTGTCATTTCGCCAAAAGGGAGAAATCTTTTGCCGGCAATGAATTACAAGTCTCCCGGATGACAAAGAAGGGGCCTTTGCAAGAGACTCGTATTTTAGATTAATTCAATGCTTACCGGAGGGACGATGACCATGGAATTTAAAAATGCAACCGACTGCTGGAAGGTAATATTATCCGATGTTACAAAAAACAGGGGATTGCTCTCAACCATAGAAAAATTCGCCGGTGGAAACACGGCCACTGCAAAGATTGTATTCGGCACATCCGGATGGAGAGGTGAAATCGGGACGGATTTTACTTTTAATAATGTAAGGATTGTGACTTCTGCAATTATCCGGATGTTCAGGGAAAGCGACCCCTCTGTTATGAAAGCAATGGGCATCTCCGGTTTTGATGAGGTCGGAAGCAGGGGTGTCATAGTCGGACATGACAACCGGTTTCTAGGCCCTGAATTCGCCGGAGAAGTAATCGCTCTCCTCCGGGAAGAAGGCATTAAAACATGGTATGCAGGCGAGGCGGCAACACCGGAATTCTCGGCAGGCATTGAGATGCTCCATGCCGCATGTTCAATCAACCTGACACCGTCGCATAACCCGGCAAATTACGGCGGCTTTAAATTCAACCCCTCTGACGGGGGCCCGGCCGGCGCTGAAATTACGTCAAAGATTGAAAAGATAGCCAATGAAATGATGAAGGAATCTCCCCCGCTCGCTGCCGCACAACCTGAACACATTGAAAAGATAGATTTAACCGGCCTGTATATTAAATACATAACAGAGAGAAAGACGGTAGACATTAAAAGAGTCCGGGACTTTATCGAAAAACAAGACTGCATTATATGTATTGATAATGTGCATGGCGCAACGAGGGGACGAATTCAGAAGATCATTGGTGAAAGCGACAGGATACGCTATTTGAGGACGGAAGATGATTACCTGTTTGGCGGAGTTGCCCCGGAGCCCTCGGACAAAAACATGAAAGGCATAGAAAAAATACTGAAAGAAAGCAATTCCGCCTTTAAACTCGGGGTTATAATGGACCCGGACGGTGACCGTATTCGCCATGCCGATGAAGAGATGATTATCCCGATGAACTACTTCGGCGCCATGGCCCTGCATTTCCTGCATGTTCACAAGGGCTTTTCGGGAGTTGCGGTCAAGTCTGTCGGAACAAGCAATCTTGTAAATGCCATAGCGGAAAAATTAAATATCCCTGTCAGGGAGACAAGAGTAGGCTTTAAAAACTTCAGGCCCTATCTGCTGCGCACGGCTAAGGAAAGGGCGCTTGTATGCTTTGAAGAGTCGGACGGCATATCGGGATTCAATCATACACTTGAAAAAGATGCGCTGTTCGGCATTCTCCTTGCCGTAGAGATGATGGCAGTGACAGGTAAAAACCTGAGCGCCTACCTGAAGGATATTATGGATGAGTTCGGATATTATTATCCCGACCGCTCGGGCATAGGAGTTGACCGTTCTCTTACAGGAGAGGTTCTGTTAAACAAACTCTCTGTTATCCGGGATAACTTCAGGGCAGGCACAGGGGTCCGGATAGGCGATGTCCAGAGAACGGTAAAAGAGGTTATTACAGTGGACGGCACAAAGCTGGTATTTGATGACGGCTCATGGCTGATGATTCGCCCTTCAGGGACGGAACCGAAAGTCAGATTCTACATTGAGGCAAGAACAGAGGATGAAAAGACGGCTTTATTTGAGAAAGCGGAGAAAATAACCGGAGATGCGCTTGGAATTGCGTAAACTATTTTTGCAGATTTCTCAGGAAACTTATCAATAACCTTACCCCGCTGCCTGTAGCTCCCACAGGAATATACGGCCTCTCTTTCCCGGTCCAGGCAGTGCCGGCAATGTCGAGATGCACCCAGGAGGTATTGCCTGCAAATTCCTTCAGGAAATATCCTGAAGTGACAAGCGAACCTGAACGGCCTGAGGAGTTCTTTAAATCTGCAATATCGCTTTTTATATAATCTTTATATTCGTCAAAAAGCGGCATTTGCCAGACCCTTTCACCAGTATCTTCAGATGCCTTTTCTATTTTTCTCATCAAAGAATCATCATTCCCCATCATGGCAATCGCTTCATTGCCCAGGGCTATGGAGCACGCCCCGGTAAGGGTCGCTATATCAATAATAGCCGAAGGTTTGAATTTTTTTACGTATTCGATGGCATCGGCAAGCGCCAGCCTGCCCTCTGCATCAGTGCTGATAATCTCAATGCTTTTACCTTCCATGGTTCTGACCACATCACCGGGTTTTGAAGCGCGGCCCCCGGGAAGATTCTCGGTTGCCGGCAGAACCGCTATGATGTGGAGAGGCAAATCCATTTCAGAAGCAGCCTTCATTACACCGAGCACAGCCGCTCCGCCCGCCATATCATACTTCATCAGTTCCATTCCCCGGGCGGGTTTGAGGGAAATGCCGCCGCTGTCAAAGGTTATCGACTTACCGATGAGAGCTATCGGCGGAATATTTTTTTTCTTGTATGTAATTACTATAAATTTCGGGGGTTCAGCCGATCCACGGGCAACGGAGAGGTATGCTCCCAGGCCGAGCTTTTCAGCCCGGTTCCTCTCAATGACCCTGATTGACACCTTTTCCAGGGATTGCGCATATTTTACAAGTACCGAAGGAGTCATATCATTAGACGGCGTGTTTACCAGGTCCCGTGCGAGATGTGTTGCCGCTGCCGCCGCCTTTGTCCATTTCATCTCTTTTTTCAAATCTTTGCTTGAGAGAATTGTGATGCTTTTGAGTCCCCCGGTAAGTTCTTCTTTTTTATATTTTTCAAAACGATACAGCGAAAGCAGGCCGCCTTCTGCAAAATCAGCAGGCATGAGTTTTAATGATGTTATTGTCCGGGTAGAGAGCGCTACATCCCTGACGTTCAGATTCCTTAAATATGAACATGCCTTGCCTCCTGCCTGTCTCATTTTATCCCGCGTGACCTCGTTTCTTTTGCCGAGTCCGATCAGGAGAACCCTGAGGGGTTTTATCTTCCCCCCTGTATGCAGGAGGGAGATTTCATTCTGTTTTCCTGAGAATTCTCCGGAGTCAATTATTTTTTTTAGCAGGCCGTTCAGCTTTTCATCTATTTCTTTATAAGGACGTATATTGTCTTCTTCTGATAAAGGCAGTATTAATGCATCACCGGGGAAGGTTGTTTCGTCTGTTTTTTTAATAATGATTTTCATGTTATATATGATAAATATTGTAACCGTTTACAGACAATAATACCATAATGGTAAGAGATAGAAGAAATAATTGTAACCATCAAACTTACGTTTTACCCTTTGATACATTGTAACTACTTTATCTATGGCTGCCCAATGAGGATTTTGCTATTGCCCGTGTTGCAGAGAGGGTGCGTACGGGTGGACATAATGAGTCACAACTTTTCTCAACCTTGCCGACAAAATCCTCTCTGTTACCAAAGACGATGATTATCTCCATTTTTAGTGAAGATTCGCAAGCGTGCTCATACGCCGGTATTGAAAAGTGTTGATAAATTAACAGGGCCGATTGTTGTTCCCTGGATAGATGGAAAAACTGTTGAGATAGTTTGGACCGCCTGATTTTGCTCTCCTAATTGACGCTTATAACGATATATCAAGGCAATCTTACCGGTTCGAATTTAGTTGAGAGGTAAGGTTACAGATACTTGATGGTTTCTGATATTGAAAACTTTGATATAATATCATTTCCGGGAAATGAATAAACTCAATGTCATAGGAATAGGCTACAGGCCCCTTGATAAGCGGGCGAGGGATGTTGTGCTCAATTCGGATGTTGTCCTTGCAAACAGCAGGCTCCTTGAGGTTTTTCAAACTTATCGTGAGTATGAAGATGTTAAAGACAGGATCATTGTGCACAACAGTGTTTATGAAACCCTTGATTATATTGTTGACAATTACCGGGGAAAAAAGATATCCCTCTTAGCTGCCGGTGACCCCATGTTTTTCGGTATCGGGCGGCTGGTTGTGGAGAAACTGGGGCGTGGAGCAGTAGAGGTTTACCCTGACCTATCGAGTATTCAGGCGGCATTTTCGAGGATAAGGGAGACATCAAATAATGCGCTTTTAATAAGCCTTCACCACGGGCCTGATCCTGCGAAGAGGAGAAAACCCGAATATGAAATTAGCGACTTGCCGGGGCTTCTCAAAAAACATGATAAGATAGCGATTCTTACCGATAGAATAAATAATCCAACAGAGATTGCAAAAGAAATTTTGAAACCGTCAGCTCTCAGCTCCCGGTTTTCAGCCCTGAACATGTATATTTGTGAAAAGATCGGCTATCCGGATGAAAAAATTACGGAAGGAACACTGCAGGAGATTTCCGGCCAATCGTTTGAGCATCCGAATGTGGTGGTTCTTGTTCAGAACACGGAACTCGGAACTCGGAACTCAGAACTCAGAACTCAAACAATAAAGAGCGATCAGCGATCAGGAATAAAATTCGGGCTGAAAGAAACGGAAATTCAACACTCAAAGGGCCTGATTACAAAGGATGAAGTAAGGGCTGTGACAATTCATAAACTAATGCTTCCGCAAAAAGGGGTTTTCTGGGATATCGGGGCAGGTTCGGGTTCGGTGTCTGTTGAGGCAGCGAGGGGTTGCCCTGAATTAAAAGTTTATGCGGTTGAAAAGAATGAAGAACAGATCAGACACTTAAATGCAAATAAAGACGGATTTGGAGCTGATAATGTTGAAATAATAGAGGGTGAAGCGCCTGAGGCGCTGAAGGCATTGCCTGCACCGGACAGGGTTTTTATAGGCGGCAGCGGGGGCAGCCTGTATGATATTGTTAATGTTGTCAGTACGGGAATGAGTTCGGGTATCATTGTTGTCAATGCAACAACTATCGAGACGCTGAACGAAGCAATGCAGTGTCTTGAGCAAAACAATTTTGAAGTCCTCGTTAGTGAAGTTTCAATTTCGAGATCAAAGGTGATCGGGCAGAGAAGGCATATGAGCGCTTTGAATCCTGTATTTATTGTTATTGGAGAAAAGAAATGACTGAAGAGGATTTAATTTATCTGAAGAAGTGGTTTTCCGATTACACAAAATCTTTTTACTCGTCTGATGAGGGAGATCAGAGAAACATTATGCTTAAAGTGGAGCATACCCGTCATGTGTGCAGAAATATAATTGATATAGGCCGGGATTTATCCCTGAAAGACAATGAAATGATGCTGGCTGAAACAGTGGCCATTTTTCATGACATAGGAAGATTTCCGCAATATGCGAAGTATAAAACCTTTAAAGATGCCGTGTCCGTCAATCACGGACTTCTTGGGGTGAAGACTTTGATCCAGGAAAAAATCCTTGAAAATCTGTTGCCCGGGGAGCAGGAATTAATCACACAGGCTGTGAAATTCCACTGCGCTATCGCAGTGCCGACTGCAGTGGAAGAGAGAATAAAGTTTTTTATAAAGCTGATCCGGGATGCGGACAAACTGGATGTGTACCGCGTTTTCATTGAATTTTATGAAAGCCCGGATGATCAAAAGGCCTCGGCAACAGCTCACGGAGTGCCTGATACACCGGGGTATTCGGAGCGCATACTGGCAAGTATCAAAAACAAGACAATAGCGCCTTATTCAGAGGTCAGAAACCTGAATGATTTTAAATTAATGAAGCTCTCATGGGTCTATGACCTGAATTTCAGGGGCGCCTGTAAATTGTTGCAGGAAAGGGGATATGTAAACAGTCTGGCTCAGGTACTCCCCCAAACAGACGAAATAAGGAACTTAATAAAAAATATCAGGGAATTTATTTCAGAGAGGTTGCACAATGTCGAAAAGGTCTAAGGTCTGTTTTGTAGGAGCCGGAGCCGGAGATCCCGATCTGATTACTGTCAAGGGCAGAAAATTGCTCGATAACGCTGATCTGGTCATTTACGCCGGAAGCCTTGTAAATCCTGCCCTGCTTAACGGGATAAAGGCGGAAATCCATGATTCAGCGGGCATGACCCTGGATGAGATAATAGAAATGATTGAGGAATCCGTTAAAAACAATAAATCGGTAGTACGGCTTCACACAGGGGACCCGTCCTTTTACGGCGCCATATCCGAACAGATGGAAAGGCTGCGCAAACTGGATATTTCATATGACGTCATTCCCGGTGTGTCCTCTGCTATGGCAGGGGCAGCGGTTCTAAGACAGGAACTTACCATACCGGAGATAAGCCAGACGGTTATCTTTACCAGAATTGAGGGCAGGACCCCTGTCCCGGAGAGAGAGGGACTGGGAGAGCTTGCTAAACACCAGGCCCTGATGGTGATATTTTTGAGTGTGGGGATGATTGAAAAAGTCAGGGATGAATTGCTGAAAGGCTACCCGGCCGACACGCCTGTTGTAGTCATTGAAAAGGTATCATGGCCGGAGGAGAAAATTATCAGGGGGACTTTAGAAAATATTGCCGGCAAGGTCAGGGAAGCCGGAATTGAAAAAACGGCACTGATTTATGTTGGAGAAGCACTCAGGGCATCTGAAGAATCGTTGAAAAAGGAGTCAAGGCTTTATCACAAGGATTTCAAACATGGATTCAGAAAATAACTCGGAACTCGGAACTCGGAACTCAGAACACAGACAAATAATATTTTATATAACCGATAATGGTCATAAGCTTGCCGAAAGAATCGCCGGGCTGTATCCTGATGCGGAACTATTGAAATTCAATGCAAAGAGATTTGCAGATAAATGGACGACCTCAAAAAACATTATCTGCATCATGGCAACAGGGATTGCAGTGCGTGCAGTCGCACCTCTGCTGAAAGACAAGAGGACCGATCCCGCGGTAGTGGTTCTTGATGAAAAAGGTTCCTTTGTAATCAGCCTCCTGAGCGGTCACATCGGCGGCGCCAATATGCTTGCACAAAAAATCTCCGGTTTTCTCGGCGCACAGGCAATAATAACAACAGCTTCCGATGTGCAGGGAAAACTTGCACTCGATGTCTGGGCATCGGGGAACAATCTTTATGTAGAGGACTTTGAAAGGCTCAAAGGACTCAGCGCAAAAATTGTAAACAACCGGAAAATAAAAGTGCATAGCGATTATCCGCTGAGTACGGAAAAAATGCCGGAAGAGTTTACTATCGTGAACTCACCGGACCAGGCCGACATAATCATTTCCAATGGGATCATGGACCAGGATGCCCTTTTTTTGAGGCCTAAAAACCTGTTTGCCGGTATCGGCTGTAACCGGGGGACTGCAAAAGAAGAAATAAAAAAAACGCTCGATGCAATTCTGCAGAGGGAAAAACTGTCTGCAGGCTCCATCAGCAGTGTTTGCACAATTGATTTAAAAAAAGACGAAAAAGGACTGCTTGAATTTGCCCGGGATAACGGGCTTACTATTGAATTTTTTTCAAAGGATGATTTAAACAATGCGGTGTTTACATATAATATCGCAGAATCGGAAGCTGTCAAAGCTGCTACGGGAGCAAAGGCGGTTGCCGAGCCTGCCGCTGTTTTAGGGGCAAAAAAGATGCAGAGTGACTGCGCTATAATTGTGCGGAAAGAGAAAAGGGGGAACGTAACATTAGCAATAGCAAAGGCAGAATTTACGTTGTAGGGATTGGCCCCGGAAGTACGGAACATCTGACTCCTGCCGCAAAAAAGGCAATTCAGGATTCGGAGATTATTGTAGGCTATAAAACCTATCTTGATCTTATCCGGGAATTGACAGGTGGCAAAGAAATAATGTCTTCAGGCATGCGGCAGGAAGTGGACAGATGCTCAAAGGCCGTTGAGCTTGCATGGCCGGGTAAAAAAGTTGCCGTCATATGCAGCGGAGACCCCGGGATTTATGCAATGGCAGGCCTGGTTTTTGAAATACTTAAAAATCAGGGTACAGGGTGCAGGGTACAGGGTGCAGGGCAAACACGGAACACAGACAGGATGCCTGCAATTGAAGTAGTACCCGGCATTCCTGCACTCAGTTCCTGTGCGGCAAGGCTTGGCGCTCCTCTTATGCATGACTTTGCTTCCATTAGCCTGAGTGATCTTCTGACCCCTTGGGAACTGATAGAGAAACGGATTGAGGCGGCAGCTTCTGCTGATTTTGTGATAGTTATCTATAATCCGAAGAGCAAAGGCAGAAAAGAACATATTAATAAAGCAAGGGATATAATCCTGGGATTCAGGCCTCCTGAAACCCCGGTCGGCATAGTAAGGTCTGCCATGAGGGATAAAGAAGAGATAACCATCACTGATCTCGGAAATATGCCCGGCCGTAAAATAGACATGCAGAGCACGGTAATAATCGGCAATTCTCAAACTTTTACATGGAATAACCGGATGGTAACGCCGAGAGGGTATACGGGTAAGTATAAAATCCGGATGAACTGAGCCGTTATTTCAGGAATGAGGTTTTATCAAAAGCAAGGGTGGAGTATGCTGTGGCAGAAAATAGAGAGAACCTGCCTCCTCTTATCGAACAAATAAATGCCATCGCAAGAGATTAAGCGCTGTTGCTGTGGAAGCAAGTATTCATGTTGTGCGGGCTTTTATTCGTCTTCGGGCGTCTTCGTAATCGCACGTTCTTCAGTCTTGCGGACCCTTAACTATGCAGTATGGGAAGCATTGGAGCTTTATAATGACCGACCCATGCAGCAATACAAAAAAAATCCCGCAAAGAACGCTTTAAACTGATAGATAAACCCTATGCTTTGCCCTTACCCACAAGCCCGTTTCAGTTCACCCAGGTCAAATACGATGTCCGGGCAGCCCCGAACTATCACATAGAATTCGACAAACACTACTACAGCGTACCCCATGAAATAGCGCGTGAATGTGTAGATGTATATCAAATCAACAATATCCTTAAAATCTACCATGACGGCAACCATGTATGTTGCCACAAAAAAGAGCCGCCCAATTACCGGTATACGACAAAAGATGAACATATGCCGTCCAACCACAAATTCGTCAAAGGCTGGGTCAGTCCCCTGGTTCATTGCCCAGGCCCACAAAACAGGCGCTGCTACAGCAGAGCTGGCAAACTATGGTTATGCAGGACAGGAAACATCCGGAACAGGGGTTCAGGGCTGCAATGGGGCTATTAACCCTTACTAAGAAATACCCGAAACAGCGGGTTGAAAAAGCAGTCGGTATAGCCTTGTTCTTCGGCAAGTTAACCTGTAAAGCAATGAAGGGCATATTGGAGCAGGGAATTGATGAGGAACAACCCTCAGTTGAAAAACAAAATCAGACCAAAAAGGCTGTCTTACATGAAAACATCAGGGGGCAGGAGTATTACAACAAATAACCTTTAATATTGATACATTCGTAAAAAGTCGTCATACCCGCGAAAGCGGGTATCCAGGAAACATGTAACTACCTGAAAAGACTGGATTCCAGTTTTCACGGGAATGACAAAAAACTGCTTTTCAGGATTTATTACGAGTTTATCAAGATTGAGTCAGGTGTGAAATAAGAAGGGGAGCGCCACTGCCCCGTGATAAGTCCAGAGGGAATCTGCTTACTGTCTGGATGGTGTCCGGCATGAAGGTGGCGCGATCTTATAACAGGCTCTTGTATGGAACTTGGGAACCTGTCGTCTCAATGTAAAGGGAGAAACTCAAGTGGAGGCACCACGAGAGTGAGAGTACCGAAGTGAGGCACAGGGGCGGATCGGCCTGTAGTAGCGAAGAAGTCACCGTAATGGAGATGGAGCGAAGGGGTCGGATCACTCCGCAATATCAATCAGTCAACCAGAAAGATGGGAGGAACTGATGGGTAAAGCAAAGCCTTTTGGTGGGGCTGAGTGATGGGAGCCGGATGAGCTGAGAGGTTCACGTCCGGTTTTTGGAGCGGCTGAGGGGGAAGTTCCCTCGGTCGACTCACCTGGAGAGCGGGGGAGAAAACCTCCCGCTTATCCGATTATGCCTTCGTCATATGCAGTTCATCTTCGATTCTCTCGGACAAAAAGATTTTCAATAGTGACTGATATGGTACATCTCTTTTATTTGCCAGAAGTTTAAGCTCTTCCAACATGGATTCTGGCAAACGAAGAGAAATTGTCTTGATTGATGGCTTTAAATTCGGTAATACAACTTTTTTTGCCTTTTTCCAATCCAATACATCGGTGGAATCCTGCTTTGCCCAATACTCTCTTTCTTTATCCTCACTCTTGAAATTAGGTATTTTCTTTTTCATGTGACTTATATACCTTCCTTTCTTTACGACTCATATCTCTTGCAGAAATGATTCGAATTTTATTAGCTCGAACAGTGAAAACTACAAACAACTGTCTGTTTAAGTCAGTGTGTCCAAGCGCATAATGTCGATTTTCCCTTGCAGAATGTTTTTCGACATCTGCACCTACCAAGGGTAAATTAAAAAATACTTGTTCGCTCTCAGAGGGTGAAACATTATGTTTAAGCCATATCTTCTCCGAATTGTGCTTGTCCCACTCAAACCCTGTACAATCAAATAAAAATTTTACAGCACTCATTATAGTTAAAGTATATGACTATCATATACATATGTCAAGGATGATTTTATTATCTTTGTGGTACCGGGTAGGTCGGGAGGCTCACGCCTCCGTCGCCCCCTAAGAACTGTGCAAGCAAGTTTCCCGGCACACAGCTCAAGCCTCTGTAAGGTTCTATTTTACTAAAACCCGGCAGTTGTTTGTTAACATTTCCACTGTTATATAGCTACAGTGTTTGACAAGAGCCTTCTCATCTCAAAATATTCACGGTATTCAGGATTAAAAGGGTTTGCTTTCCCTTTTATCTTTATATACCGGTATAGTTTTGTTGCGGAAGGTTTCAACAGTTCATGGATTTTGTATTTCCCTTTCTGTT
>DRDE01000029.1 GCA_011040095.1 Nitrospirota bacterium | reverse complement strand
TTTCCAAATTCTCCGGGATACATTAATCGGTTTTGATATACCCGCATGGAAAAAAAGTCAAAAAAGAAAACCTATATCAACTTCAAAATTTTATTTTTTTGATATAGGAGTTGTGCGTTATTTGCAAAACCGATCGATTTTGCAGGAAAGATCTCCGGAATTTGGGGATGCCTTTGAAACCTATTTGGCTCATGAGCTGAAAGCTTTTGTTGATTACAATAACCTGGGAGGTCTTTATTATTGGCGTTCCAAATCCGGATACGAGGTAGATTTTGTTATTGATGATAGTATAGCTATAGAGGTAAAGGCGAAAAATAATGTTTCACAACGGGATTTGCGCGGAATTATCGCGCTGAAGGAAGAAAAAAAACTCGCCAATTATGTGGTTGTCTGCTTAGAAAAGCGCCCCAGAGTTATTCAGGGAATTAATATATTTCCATGGAAAGATTTTCTTCAGCAATTATGGAATAATCCGAGGCGTTTTATATAGTGCAATATCTACAAAATAATATTCCCGGAACTCCCCCGAATTAACGAATAAAATAGGGACAACGACTATCTCATAAACTCACCTGTTCTTCCATATTCTCAAGTCTGAACATATGTTTATAAATCTAAACATAATATACTATCCATAGAGTGTGATGTCAATGTTAAAAATTCTTTTTTTGAGGAGTTTCTCAAAATAATGCGTTATAAATAAGGATTGTATTGATTGCACTGACTTAAAACTAAGATCACCGTGATTTTCCGATGAAGGATGACCTGCCCTTTACTGATGTTGGAAAAGTGCTACAATAAAAAACAAGGGGTCACCCCTTCTTTCGCTTGAAATCACGATTCAAGGGCAGACCTCTATTAACTATTAATTATGACGCCAATGTTTGATACATTAAAAAAGGTTTTTGGATTTGAGGACTTTCGTCCGAATCAGGAAGCTATTATTAAGAACATACTCAGGAAAAAGGACGTCTTTGCAGTGATGCCCACCGGTGGTGGAAAATCGCTCTGTTATCAATTACCTGCCAAAATAATGAATGGAACCACGGTCGTTATTAGTCCCCTGATCTCCCTGATGAAAGACCAGGTTGATGCTGCCCTGGAAAATGGTATATCCGCAGCCTTTTTAAACAGTTCACTGAAACCGCGGGAGATGACGGCTGTATACCGTACATTAAGAAGTCATGCCCTGGAACTGCTTTACATTGCTCCAGAACGTTTTGCATTGTCTGATTTTCTTGAAACACTGAAGAACGTTCCCATCTCTCTTTTTGCCATAGATGAGGCGCATTGTGTTTCCGAGTGGGGACACGACTTCCGTCCCGACTATTTAAGCCTCTCAAGTATTACCGGAATATTTCCCCACATTCCGGTTGCGGCCTTTACAGCAACAGCCACTCCAAGAGTTCAGGATGATATTATTAACAAAATTGGTCTCAGGGCTCCATATATAGTACGCGCCTCGTTTAACCGTCAGAATCTCTTTTATCAGGTAAAAGCAAAAAGAAGGGTGGAATCACAGATACTGGAATTTCTCGGTGAGCATACTGATGAACCCGGCATAATTTATCGTACCACACGTGATTCTGTTGTTAATCTGGCTGATTTTCTGACAGACCACGGCATTAAAGCCGTACCCTATCATGCAGGGTTAACGCCGGGCGTGCGTAAGAAAAACCAGGAGGCATTTAACAAAGACGAGGTGAGTGTGATTGTAGCAACAATTGCCTTTGGCATGGGCATAGACAAGTCAAATGTCCGTTTCGTTATTCATGCGGATCTGCCCAAAAACATTGAAAGCTATTATCAGGAAACAGGCCGCGCGGGACGTGACGGTGAGCCTGCTTCGTGTCTCCTCTTCTTCGGCAGGGGGGACATCCCTAAAATCAGGTATTTTATCGAACAGATACCTGATGAGCAGGAACGCTCAATTGCCATGGAAAAATTGAATCACACGGTCAGGTATGCATCACATAATCTCTGCAGGCGCAGACAGCTTCTTGAATATTTTGGCGAGGATTATCCCGCGGAAAACTGTGAGGCTTGCGATATTTGCACCGGCATGGTTGAAAAGATTGATGTTACGATTGATGCCCGGATACTGATGTCAGTCATGTTAGGGACAGGCCAGCGTTTTGGAATCAGGTATATCATTGATATTGTTACCGGCGCCAATACAAAGCGCATCAGTGAATTTCAGCATGACAGGATTAAAACCTACGGCGCGGGCAGGCATAAAGACAAAAATCACTGGCGTTTCCTGGTCGATGATCTCCTTGCCCAGGATGTTATATATCAGGATGGTGACAGATATCCGGTATTGAAACTTTCGGAAAAAGGCAAGGATGTATTATACGGCAGAGAAAAAGTCATCGGACTGAAAAGAGAAGAGGCAAAAAAGAAACAGCAGGCCGCGAGGGGAAGCGAATTTACTCCCCATGATGAAGTTCTCTTTGATAAACTCCGCGTTCTTCGTAAAAGCCTTGCCGATGAGCAGCGAGTACCTCCATTCATAATATTCTCGGACAGGACGCTTCATGAAATGTGCAGGCGCTATCCCGCTACTTTGCCCGATATTGCAGGTATCAGCGGAGTTGGCGATGCCAAACTTGAACGTTACGGAAACGATTTTATCAAGGTGATAAAGACATATCTTGAGGAAAACCCTGATAATTTAATTCAGTCCGGACAATCTTATGAGATTTCTGCCTGTCCGGCCCGTAATAAGACAAAGGGGGAGACCTTCGATAAGACCTTTGAACTATTCAAACAAGGGCTGTCAATAGAAGAAATTGCAAAGGCCCGCAATTTTGCTGCATCTACAATCACGGGGCATATTGAAAAATTGATACTGACCGGCCATGATATAGACATGGACCGCCTTGTTGAGCCGAAAAGACGTGATGAAATAGGGAAGCTTTTTTTGACCCTTCAGTCATGGCATCTCAATCCTGTCATTGAGCATTTTAAAGGCGCTGTAAGCTATGATGAGGCAAAATTTGTAAGGGCCTACATGAAAAATCACAGGCTGTTGAAAAACTCTGTTTTCCAGTAATAATGTCATACCCGCGAAAGCGGGTATCCAGTAACATACTGAAAAGACTGGATTCCCGTTTCCCGATCAGGTCGAGGACAAGCTTCACGGGAATGACGACTTTTGCAAGAGGCTCTTTAGTTTAGAATAATTAGAATCATGGTATAATTCTACAGTATGGAAAAGATAAAGGTCATCGGAATAAGGAAGTACAATCTAAAGGGAAAAGATTCACTAAAAGAGGTTGATAAGCTTCAGAGGCTTGCTATGCGGCTAAGGAGAGGTAAGCCATTTTTCCCAGTTGGAGTTTACCGTTTTAAAACCTTTGAGGAAGAAGATTTATGGCGGATGAAGATATTGACGGGGAAAAGACCAGAATTCCCACAATAGAAGACCTGAAAGCAGTATGCAGACACCTAAATGAAGAAGGGGTAGAGTATATTCTTATCGGTGGTTTTGCAATGGCTTATCATGGTATGCCCCGCATGACAGAAGATATAGACATTTTGGTTGAACCATCAAACAAAAACATAGAAAAAATTAAAAAAGCCCTTCTTTTTTTAAAAGATAAAGCGTCGTTAGAAATAAGGCCTGATGATGTAGAACGATACTCTGTGGTTAGAATTGCCGATGAAGTTGTAATAGATTTGCTTAAAGAAGCATGCAAAATTAGATATGATGAAGCAATTAAAACTGTTGAGAGCTTAGATTTGGATGGAGTCTTAATCCCTGTTGCAAATATTGATGCCATGATAAAAATGAAACAAGGAATAAGGCCAAGAGATAAAGAAGATTTAGAGTTTCTTAAGGCGCTTAAAGATAAGGTGTAAATGAGCGAGCGGGTTGATTTTTTGTTAACATGGAATTGTACACATTTAAAAACCCCATTGGAGAAATAATGAAATGTGGAAGGATCCGATAGTCGAGGAGATAAGAAAAGCAGGCGCAAAATTGGCTGAGAAATGTGATTATGTCTTTAAATAAAATAGGGACAACGACTACTTTTGATCAGTGCAAGGAAGATGCTGACATTTACAATAACTCCTCTAAGGGCGCGCCAAAGATCAATCTATGAGATTTTAGTATATTCTTTACCAGGGAAAGACTCTTTTTGTATTTTAACTTAAACTCTTTAACAGTCTGAATGTAGAGACTGTATTCCCAAATCTGCTTATAATCTTCTCATTTACCTTACCAAAGTCTTCCTCAACACCTTTATCTCAT
>DRDE01000028.1 GCA_011040095.1 Nitrospirota bacterium | reverse complement strand
CCGGACTTTCTTTATGCATCCGCTCTCTTCTAATTTCTTTAAAAGCCGGTGCGCCGTCTTTATGCAATCCCATGTCAGTTCATTATTCGTAGGATAATGTATGTTTGTCTCCACTACCGTGCTGTCCATCCTCACTCTCTTCCCGTCTTCTATGCCGGCTTCTTCCATCATGATCCTGTTTATTGCTACCATCAGTTTCTTCAGGCTCTCGCCTTTTATCTGTGATATGTATTTATGAAATACCTCAAAGGATAACGGCTTGCTCCCCTCAAGCTTGATGAAGGCGCTGCATATCCGGGAGTCACTTTGCGCATACTCAAGTTCGCGGTAGTTCAGCTTCTTCATCTCCTTGTATAGCGCTGCCCGCACTACTTGTTCCAACGTCGGGCTGTCTTGCCGCCCCTTTCCGCTACCTTTCCCTTTCCCTCTGATATCTCCCTTGACTATCTCATATAGCTCCCCATGTTGCTCCAATACCGTGTCTATCAATGCTATTTCAGGGTCTAATGCCCAATTCCCATCATCAAATTTCAGCTTAAGGTCATTATATGTTTTCTTCATTCTCTCCTCGGTTACTCCTTTTTGTTTTTTGCCCTGCTTCGGTGTAACCTATTGTACTATAATAGCGTTTGAGTTTATAAACAGACTCTATTTAGACACAAAAAAAAGAAAAAGGTTTAAAAAAGGTAACTATTCAGGTAGGCACAAAGGCGCATAGTGGCAAAGGCACAAAGTGAAAAAAAGGATGAAAAACTTTTCTTGTATTTCTGTAACCCTTTGTGCCTGAGTAGTTACTAAAAAAGATTCTAAAAAATATGCGATTTTTCTATTATGAATTTATGGTAATGGACGCAAGGAAAGTTGCAGGAATTGGATACCGGGCGTTAATGAAAAGTATACACGTAATTGTAGTTCCAAAACTGTTTATAACTATCATGAAAGTGAGATTTTCGTTTGTTTAGATTGTGAGAATGCCCGGTTCTACCAATGTTTTTGTTTTTACTTTATATTAGCATTAGCGGTTGAGCTTCAACTTCAACAGCCCCACAGCGTTGTCAGGAAGAAGCGAGCCAAACAGACTGACAGTCTCAAACCAAAAAGGTAAGTTTACAGGTTATGGCTCTCTAACCCGGTATAATATAAAAGAGTTAGGATATGCGAAAATTAAATATGAAACATATCAAATCAATAATAGTGATCATATCTATAATATTTATTACAGGTTTCTTTGTCCGGCATATTATGTGGATGAAGGAAGTCGGGAGGGAATATAAAGTTGATCAGTTATCAGACAGGGTAAATCAAAAAAAAGAGGTGAACGATAAAAATATTAAAGACCATAAAGAAAAAATTAAAAATACCATGCACATCGATGGGGAAGAACCCATAGTAGTTAAAAAAAGCCAGGCACTGGAAAAACAGTCGGGAAAAAGTCAACACAAGAGAGAGAATCCGGAGAATGTGAAAATTGATATTAGTGCGCAGTTACCCGGGAAAGAGACAAAGCTTTCATTTGAAGAAGAAGCCGTTGGAAGTACCGATTCTGTTAATCGTGAGTATATTGACGAAAAGAATAAAAATTATGGATTAAAACCTGATCTCAATAAGACAATGTCTATAACGAAAAAAAATAATACCATATCCATAACCCTGAAAAACAAAAAACCGGTCACGATAAAAAATACATCGCCACCGAAACATATGAAAGCATTGAATGGAAAAGTTGGTAGTAATACACAGCATTCAACAAGTACTATACCTCAATGGTAATTGCCCTGCCGCTCTGTTTCAGGATTCAAAAAAGGGCGCATGATTTGATGTGAATATCGGCGGGTCTTTTTTAATGATCTCCGCAACAGCTTTGTGTTTCTTGAATTCATTGTTCAGGAACTGCCGGACCTGTTTTCTGTTCCACCCTTTTGGATGAACAAAGTCTGTGTAGAGGGAGAGGTCACTTTCATAAAAACTGCTCGTTTCAAATTCTGCAATCTCAGCCCCGCAGACCGGCATGTTGAATATCGCGAGATTCAGGTAGCTGACTGTCTCATGATGTGCAGCAATAAACTCAAGTGTTTTACGGGCTTCGGGTAATGTTTCTGCCGGCGTACCGAATATGAGGTAGATGTAAGTCGCAATCCCGGCTTGCTTCAAAGTCTTCAGGGCGAGGGAAGCCGTGTTCAGGTCTATGCCTTTATGCATTTTATCAAGCACTCCCTGGTCGCCTGATTCCAGGCCAAGTTTCAGCATTACACACCCCGACTGTTTCAGCGCCGTGCAGAAATCAATATCAGTGAGGCGCCGGTCGATCCTGGCAAACCCATACCAGGGGACGCCGAACGGTTTTTCCGCTATCCTTTTTAGAAGCGCGGGACTGACAGCGTTGTCCAGCAGATGAACGAGTACCGGTTTTATTCTTACGACTAATCTGCCGATGTCTTCCATTACCCTGTTAACAGGCATCGGAATATAAGGACTGCTCTCCGCCTTCTCCGGGCAGAAGGCGCATTTGTTCCAGTAGCATCCGGTTGAGGCGTTGTATGGAAGGACGAGCCCCGGCGATAGATAATCGTTCAGTGGCAATGCGTTGAAATCAGGGATGCAGTGTGTGTTTTTTATCCCGGCAACATCCATGAGAGAAAGCAGCTGATGCTCGCCCGGGCCTGTGACAAGGGCGTCAACGAGTCCTGCGAACGGATTTTTCCAATGAGGATTACTCATCCATGAGGTAACAAGCCCCCCGCCAAGAATAATTGTTGCCATGGGATATTGTTGTTTAAGAAACCCGATCATGGCAAAAGTGCAGATTGCCTGGCTCAGGTAATTCAGTGAGAACCCGATCATGGTTGATGCCTCCTGCTGAATTATTGCGGGCAGCCTCTTCCTGAAGTACGGATAATAGGGGTTATGCTCCGGGTTTTCCGCCGCCCTGATCAAGTCGGCGCTTCGTAAGGGCGACAGCTCTTTATGACGGTAATCGGAAAGGCCGACTATTGAATTGTTATTTAGCGCCATTTCAACTACATGGTTCAGGTCGATAACTGCGCGCTTATAGCGGTCGATGTTCTGATAAATGTACTGATCTTTAATTGCAGCGAGATTATCAGCGAGATTACGGAATGTACGGGACGTCCATTTATCATGTTGTCCATGAATTACCGGTTCGGTGTTTTGAAGAGTATAAAGCAGCGCCTCCAGGTTTGCGTCCAAAAGTTTGTGCCTGATTCCGTGAGCAGTTAAAGCGCCTGACAGACGGGCAATTCCACCCGGAGGTTCACATGGTTTTGCAACAGGAGGGTGAATGAGTATCATATGTTGAAATATCCTTATGGTTATGTTTAGAAAATCTATACATAAGCTAATATAATACAGTAAGGTTATAAACCTGTAGCCTTATTTATTCAAAACAAGCTGTAATATATTGCGAATGCATTATTTTGCTATTGAGCCTGAGCTTATGTTAAAATAAAAATTGACTTTAAAAGTTGGAAAGCCTCTCGGCATTTAAAGCCGTGAGGCTTTTTTTGTTTTATCAGTAGACGGCTTTGCCGAAAACTTGATGTATAATTACTTATAGGAAATTTGATCATTAATTCCCTGTCGGATATGGAGAAATTTACAATGGCAATAAAGATAAAACATGAAAAACCGACAGTGCTGCACGTAGCGACACTTAACCAGCCGATCAGTCCGGATCTTGGTTACGGACCCATAGAAACGGTCATTCATAATATAGATAAAGGCCTCCATTTTTTAGGTCACAGGTCAATTGTTGCCTGTTCCGGTGATTCCAGAGTTGCTGGGGAACATTATGTGACTGTTGATCAAAGCATCGGTGACTATTTCAGCTCTGACACCCTGAAACGGCGTAATACCATGAATATGCATTTTTCAAGGGTATTGGACAGGATAAGGATGGGCGACATTGATGTCATCCATACGCATGATGCAAAAGCGGTTGAGTTCATTTATGACAGTGTATTCAGCAGGCATGTGCCGATTGTGATGACCCTTCATGTGTCTGCAAAAGACAGCTTACTGAAAGGAGCTTACCAGCGCTGGTGTAATCCTCTCATGTTATCTCCCATAGTATATTGCGTTGCTATAAGCGAATATCAAAAAAGGCAGTATAATTGCCTGGTGAACGTAGAGAATGTTGTCTACCACGGAATTGACGTGGAAGAATACCCTGTAAAAGAGGAGCCGGACAAAGGAAGCTATTTATTCACCATCGGCAGAGTAACCCGTGACAAGGGACAGGACAGGGCCATAGAAATTGCGAAAAAAACAGGCTCCAAACTTATCATTGCCGGTTGTGTCCAGAACAAACCCGCTGACAGAGAGTTTTTTGCGGGCTTGAAAAACTCTATTGATTTATTCATTGATGTCGGCGGACAAGCCGTTGATAATAACTATTATGACAGGGTAATAAAGCCGTTACTGGACTGCGACAAACAGATTATCTTCATCGGAGAAATCAACAGCGGGCATAAAAAGCAATGGTACCGTCATGCGCGCGCTACTTTATTCCCTATACAATGGGAAGAACCATTCGGGCTTGTCCCGATCGAATCCATGGCGTGCGGCGTCCCGGTCATAGCATTCAATAAAGGCGCCGTGCCTGAAATAATAGTGGACGGCAAAACAGGGTTTGTGGTAGATTCCATGAATTCCATGATTGAAGCGGTTGGCCGCATAGATAGTATTGATCCCCGTGAATGCAGGAGACATGTAAAGATTAATTTTTCCATAACAAGTATGGCTTATAAATATTCAGAATTATATAATCAGATAATCGAGAGCCATAAAATATCAGAAAGCTGCAGTACTTTGTCAGACGGCTATCTTTCTAAACCTCTCAACCCCGGCGCTATAGCGATACAATAAACACATGTCTGAAGATATTCCGGCAAAGACCCATCACAGGCAACCTTCTTTTTAGGTAATAATTCAGGCCCGGCCCTTTTATCTCCTGGGGAACTTCGGACGATAATTGAGCTGACCTATCACAAAACAATTAATTTATTGCTCTGAAGATTGTACGGAAACAATATCAATAATCGTAATCTCAGGGGCTGAGAGAAAGCGGACAGGCGGGCCTGCCGTGCCGGTCCCGCGGCTTACATAAATTGCAGAACCTTTTGCAAGTCTGGTGAATCCGGTATGATATTGAAACATAAACATGGTGGCCAGATTCATGGGGAATATCTGCCCCTTATGTGTATGCCCGGAAAGCTGCAGGTCGAACAGCCCGAGACTCCTTTTTTCTACATCAGACCGGTGTTTCAGTAGAAGTGTGAACAGGCCGGCCGGCAGACCGGAAAGAATCTCCCTTTCCGGTTTTTGTGGAGTCTCCCTGCTGTATTTCCACGCCTCCCTGCCGTTAAAATCCACGCCTGCAATATTAATGGTGTTTTCGACAGTAACCCCGGTTCCTCTTAATAATGTAAAGCCCGATTCTTCAATGAACCTGATCGAATGCTTTATCCCCCCGTATAGTTCGTGATTACCCATAATCGCATATTTGCCAAGCCGCGCCTCCAGATTTTTCAGTCTGTCTGCAAGATGGCCGATATGCCTGATAATTCCATCAACAAGATCGCCGGTTGAAACGATTATGTCAGGGGCTTCGTCGCCGATTTTTTTAATAACTTTATCTAACGCCCTGTCTCTTACAATAATACTGAGATGCAGATCGGAAATCTGCGCTATCCTTATTTTGTCCACCCCTTCAGGCAATTTGGCTGTTTTAATGACAAGCCGTTCAATGCGTAAATTTTTTGCCTCAAAATAACCATAGACATTTATTGCAAATGACAGAAACAGAGGGATAAAAAAAGCCCTCTCAGGGGAGAGCATTAATGAACCGACGTCATGTCCGGCAATAGAGCCGCTGTATTGTAAGGCAAAATTATACAGATCAAAAATAACGCCTATGGAAAAGACAGGCACAAGAAAAGCCAGCCACATATAACCTGTATATGAAAATATTCTTACAGATTTTTCAGATCCCCTATTGCTGTAAACAGGGATTAAAACAGGCGATAAGGTCATAAAGAAGATGACAATCCCTGTCAGGATATTAACGGAAGTCCCGAGGTTAATGAGCGAGGACAATTTGTAATAAAAATATAAATTAGCCGCACTGAATATTGTTATGATAAAGAAAAAGATAAGCATTCTGTTTGTTATGCAGTGTAAATATCCATGAACTCTCGTTATATTATATTCTTCTTCGGCATTTTTGTCATGCCCGAGAAGTCTTTAGTCGGGCATCCAGAACTCATTGAAAAGACTGGATTCCCGCCCAACAGACCGCGGGAATGACGACTCAATTGTCAAGTTTATACACGGACATTATTTAATCTTTTATTCCCTTGATTCCCGCTCTCAATCCGTTTTATCTCCCCGGCCTTCTTGCCAACCTTATAAATATATCCCCCGCCATTTCCCTGTCCACTGCTACCTGCATATGCCCTATCTGAAAAACATGGGACGGGAATGTCTGGACAACCTCAACAAGCACGCCCGGCAGAATGCCCATGGTCATCAGCTTCCGGAGTTTTTTATTGTCCCCTGTATGGAGATAGGCTACCTTGCCCTTTGTGCCTTTTTTTGCATCTGCAAGGCTGGAAACAATGCTTTTGGGAGACCTGCTCCCCTTCCTGCAGCACCTCCCCCGGGGAATCGGTTTTCCGTGGGGACATACCTTTGGATGACCAAGCAGCGTGCAGATATTTTCCTCCACGGCCTTGCGGATCAGGTGTTCAAACTGGCAGGCCGTATCTTCCATAAGATTCTTTCTTATGCCGAATACATCTATCATCAGGCGCTCAGCCAGCCTGTGCCTTCTTACTGCATCCTCTGCCTCTTTCATCCCTTCCTTGTTTAAGGCTATACCTTTTTCCGACACATCAATATAATTTAATGCGATAAGCTCCTCAACCTCCGGGGCGTTTTTAGCGGTTTTCAACTCCTTGAACCCGGCCGTCTTCTTGCCCGTTTCCATGGTCATTATCCAGAGGCGCTCCAGTATCTCTTCAGCATTATTGCTCAGCCTCATTTTTTTCTCTCCTTTTGTTTTTTTAATGACCTTATGAACTTTATAACGCCCGGCTCCTTAGGCGTCTCATAACCGCAGTTCGGGCATTTGACCAGGCTGCATGACCCGGACACGACGCAGCCCTTGCAACCGCTCACTCCATCCTGCTCTCTGAATTCAAGGCCGCATAAAGGACACTTCATAATACTACCCCCAATCCGTTGAGCACGAGGTTGACTAAATAGCCTGTAAGGAAGGCAAAGGGGAATATAAATGCAGCCATACTCAGGGCCATTTTCCAGCCCCTCTCTTTTATTGTCATGGAGAACTGGGCTATGCACGGCATGAACAGGGCGATGGTGACCACTGAGACCACCAGGGGGATGCCGTCCAGGAGACCGGCGGTCTTCAGGTCATAGAGTCCGGCAGCTCCGAAGTCCCTTCTGAAAAAACCGTATAGAAAGGAGGTCGCCGCTTCTTTCGGCAGCCCTATTAATGCCACCGGGTAAGAAAGCGCATTTGTAAGAAGGTCAAAAACCCCTGTAAGTTTTCCCGCCCATATGAGAATGCTTGCCAATATGAACAGGGGCAGCACCTCCTTGAAGTACCACTCTACTCTTGTATATGTCTTGGTGAATACATTGGAGAGTTTGGGCCACCTGAGAGGCGGGACCTCCATAAAAAAGAGCGGCTTTTCACCTGGAATTATCCTTGCCGCCAAAAAGCCTGTAAAGAGAAAAACCGTTGCCATGACCCCTGCAAATATCCATAATCCCATGATACTGCCTGAGAGGAGCGCAAGTATCACGCCGAGCTGGGCGGAGCAGGGCACGGCAAGGGAGAGAAGGACAGTGGCTATGATCCTCTCTCTCTTTGTCTCAAGGGTCCTTGTCACCATTGTTGCCATGGTATCGCACCCGAACCCGAGGACAACAGGGATTACCGCCCTTCCGTTAAGTCCTATTTTTTTGAAAAGCCTGTCGATAAACATGGCTAATCTCGGAAGGTACCCGGAATCCTCCATTATGGAGAACGCGATAAAAAAAGTACTGACAACAGGCAGGATGATGGCGATTGCGTACCTGAGTCCGAGTGTGATAATCCCGTACTCGTGGACAAAAAGGTTCTGCCATACCTTCCACGGAATAACGGATGTGACAATCCCTGTAACAAAGGGGTTTATATACTCGCCAAAAACCGTTTCTTCAAGAAAGTCCACGGAAACCTGGGCGCCGAGCACGCCGACGAACTCGTAAAAGCCGTATATTATCAGGAGAAGAATGGGAATCCCCGCAACGGGATGCATCATGAGGCGGCTCAGCCTTTCCCTGAAATCCAGGGTTTCGGCAGGAGAAGATACAGTCACTTTTTTGATTATTTCCATTATTTCCCTCTGCCTTGCGATGGTTATGATATAGTTCAACGGCTGGCTGTATTTTTTCTTTGTCTCCTCAACTATCTCCTCCAATGATGCATAATTATCCTTCATCCGCTCCCTGACCATTGATTTGATATCAGGGTCGTCCTGGAGCAGCAGAAGGGCAATCGCCCTTTTTGAGATACGGTATTCGCCCCTCAGCATCTCCCGGAGCCTTTGCACCGCAGACTCCACTGTCTTATCGTATTTAACACCCCTGCCTGTCCTGTTTTTAAAACCCGTGATATTTTCTTTGAGGATATCCATTCCGCTTCCATCCGTGGCAACAGTGGCGACCACCGGTATGCCTATCTCTTTTTCAAGCAGGCCGGTGTCAATCTTCATCCCCAGTCTCCCGGCCTCATCCATGAGGTTCAGGTCCAGGAAAACAGGGGCTTCCGCTTCCATGAGCTGAAAGGTCAGGTGGAGCATCCTCTCTATATTCTTTGCATCGGCCACCTGGATAACAACTGCAGGATTTTCATCCAAAAGGATTGACCTTGCGACACGTTCCTCTTCGGTTATCGGGAGAAGTGAATACATCCCGGGGGTATCAATTATCTCAAATTCTTTATCCCCGAGCCTCCCCTTACCCCTTGTTACATCAACGGTCGTCCCCGGATAGTTGGAGACGGTTACATATCTGCCTGTGAGGTATCCAAAGACAACGCTCTTGCCGACATTCGGACTGCCGACCAGAACAACCTTCTGCAGCCCATCTGTTGTCTCGTCCGTATTGCCGTGGCAGCGGCAACTTTCCTGTTTCTTTCCAAAGTTCAGCAATGACATCTCAGCCTCCTCTTCAATAGATAGTTGAACAACCATTCAACCTTAGGCCGAAAAAAAACAGCCTCACAAATCCTCCACATGCCTCAACCCTTCATCAAAGAGGTTCTTGATATGTTCATCGTCAAGGGAATAATAAACCATCTTCCCATCCTTTCTGTACTTTACAAGTCTCATATTTCTCAAAACCCGTAATTGATGCGAAACCGTAGACTTGGTTGTCCCTAAAAGCAATGCAATGTCATACACACAGAGTTCTTCCTGGGACAGCGCAAAGACTATCTTGACTCTTGTAGGGTCGCCGAGCACCTTGAAGGTATCCGAAAGCAGTTGTATCTTATGCTCCGGCTCGATCTTTTTCCTGACAGAGGCAACTCTCTTACTGTCAATACAGGTAATTTCACAAGCGTCCTTTTTCCCTCCGGATTTCATAAAATAATATCCTTATCAAAAACACAACAGGTGAATAGTTATTCAACTGTTGATAGCATATCAGGCAGGAAATCTCTTGTCAAGATTTATGATAAAACCGGGTGCAGCGGCGGAATTGCAAACCCCTTCAGACGACCTGCTTTGCATATCTGAATATTTGATCGAGACAGCAATGCATGGACCGGGACTTTCCGCAAGGGCATATACAAGAGTTCTTGTACCTACCTGAATAGTTACGAGTTCTTAAAGCAGGAAAAACAATTGCAGACTTTGCGGAATTAGAGCATATCAGCACAGAACATATCTCCGAAGCTATCCGGTACAGGACTCTCGACAGGAGTATCTTTTAACCTGGTATGCTATTTCCCCCCGACAACCCTGGCCTTAAACGGGCCTGCCTTTTTTACTGCATCCATAAGGGCTTTATCGGCAACGGAATCTTCCACAGTAAGACGGGCCTTATTATCTTCAAGAAACCCATACGATAATCTTCTGAAATGACGCTGCAGAGACTAATGTTACAAAGGCTATCCAGAATATTCCACATGCAATCTTTTGTGTGCGCGGATTTTCCACGCAGGCACAATCAGTACGATCGGTCTTTTTCAGGTACAGCTTCCGGAAAGAGTATCCGTAATAGTTCAGCACCCCCCCCCCCCCTTAACCCCCTTTTCCAAAGGGGGAAGGTTCTGTTCAGTCTTGTGGGTAATGCAAAGGAAGAGGGAGCTGAACTATTACATATAAAGATAGATCCAAGGCTGACATAACAGAAGATGATAAAGGAATACTATCTGTACTTGGTAGATTAACCGTTTTTCTGCCACAGATTGATGAGGAATATTCTATGTGGCTTTTGTTATCAGTGCCTTATGTGAAAATGCGCGGCTCTTCCTTTGTTATTAAATCTCTTAACAAGTTTGATGATGCTGGAAGTGTAGGTTATGTAGGAAAGATATTCCTGAAAATGCTTGAGTATTTCATCCCTGACTTTGATAAAAAGCATATCCGGTCAATTGTAGAAAAGCTATATCAATACGCTCAAAATGACTCTGCGAATGCAATCTGCGAAACATACGGAAAGAAGAACCAAGATGATTTTCTAAGAGACCTGTGGGAGAAAAATAATAAATAGAGATTATAGTAATAGT
>DRDE01000027.1 GCA_011040095.1 Nitrospirota bacterium | reverse complement strand
TGCTGCGGCGACTATCAAGAGGATTCCCGGCGATTAACTTTTTGATAAATTCTACGTCCTGGGTTGTTGCGACCCTCCCTTGATATTTAACATCCAAATCCATAATCTACACAGTAACATATGGATGACTTGGAATGCAAGAACTTTTTTTATACCCTCTTTTTTCAGTAAAGGGCTGAACTATTACAACTTTTGATATTCACAGCCGTGCTCGGGCTCCTTACAGGTGTCTATGTCTACGATACTTTTTTTCCTGCGCTCAGCGAATTGGGAGGAGAGCAGCGGTTCATCACCCTCTCAATGGTCATGGATATCCGGTACGGTTATGTTGCTATTGCCCTGGGTATAATCTTTCTTGCCCTGAGTTTTTTTCTTAACAGTATAGACCCCGCTAAAAAATTTGACCGCGGCCAGGAGAAACAGCCCCTGCTGAGAAGGGAATGGGGCTGGCTTCCGACAGGCATTATTGCGGGGCTGATGATCTTTATAACCACGGCACAGGGGCAATACCTCTCCTTCTCCGGAAGTTTCCTGGCCCTCGGGGCGCACATTGCCGATTTTTTTGGCTGGACAATGCAAAGCGTTCCGGCTGTGAGCGACAACACTGCATGGCGCGCCATGCTTATCCTGGGGGTCTTCCCAGGGGCATTTTTAAGCAGCCTGCTTGCAAACACAATAAAACAGGAGAAGGTAACACCGCTGTTTCAGGCAGCATTCGGCAACAGGCTCTACCTGCGCCTTGCCACTGTTTTTATCGGCGGGGTGCTTATGATTGTCGGGGCCCTCACAGGCGGCGGCTGCACCACCGGGGCCTTTATGTCCGGGTGGCCCACGCTCTCTATCGGCAGCTTTGCAATGGGCATGACCTTTTTCGGCACAGCCATGTTAACAGCGCATATCCTGTATTTCAGGAGATACCGCCTGGTGCATGAGGTGAAGGAAAAGGAAAGACTCAACCTGGCAAATGATTAAAGGGGTATTTTAAATAATGTCTGATAAGAAACCTTACCGGTTCCGGGGTATGGACAGGAGGACTTTTCTCAAAAACATGGGCACTGCAGGAATAGCCGCTGCTCTTGTTCCGGGATGTTTCCGTCCTGAAAAGATAGAGTATGTGAACCGGCAGGTCAGTGATGAGACCCTCTCTCTTTACCGCTCTGAATTCAGTCTCACTATGGGAGACTCCAGCGGCTATTCGCTTCACTGCGTAAACTGCAAGGGAAACTGCGCATGGCAGACCTTTGAAAAATCCGGCCGTATCGTAAGGGAAGAACAGGTGGCGGGTTATCCTCAAATCAGCCCTGAAATCCCTGACGCCAACCCGAGAGGCTGCAACAAAGGGGCGCTGCACTCTCAATCGCTTTATGATGAAGACAGGCTGCTTTATCCCATGAAGAGAGCCGGGGCAAGGGGGGAAGGAAAATGGAAGAGAATCTCATGGGATGAAGCAATGGAAGAGATAGCGGAAAAGATAGTCGATATGGTAAGCAGGGGGGAGTTTGACAACCTCATGGTTTATGCAGGCACAGGCATACTCACGCCCGCAAGGAGGGCGGCTTCTCTTCGTCTCGGCTCCCTGCTCGGCGCAACCCGCTTTAATGTAGCCAGCGCTGTAGGAGATATGTTTCCGGGAGCAACGATTACCTACGGCATCTCTACAGTGGGCTGCTCCTCTGAGGCATGGTACGAGGCAGACTATCTCCTTGCCTGGGGCATAAATCCCACGGTTACAAGAATGCCTGACGCCCACTATATCTGGGAAGGGAAATACAGGGGCGCAAGGGTTGTCACCCTTGCGCCCGATTACAACCAGACGGCAAGGCAGAGCAGCCTCTGGATTCCCCTCAAACCGGGCTCGGACTCCTTTTTCGGCATGTCGATGATAAATGTAATTATCAGGGAAAAACTTTTTAACGAGAAGTTTATCCGCGAGCAGACGGACCTGCCTTTCCTCGTGAGATTAAGCGACGGGAAACTGCTTCGCAACTCAGACATGCTAAAGGGAGGAAACGAACAGGTTTTTTATTTCTTTGACGAAAAGACCTCCCGGCCGGTAAAGGCCCAGGGCAGTATGGGCAGCAAAGAGCCCACACTGAGGCTTGGGGAGATAAGGCCCGCGCTTGAAGGCGTCTTTAAGGTCAAAAACAGCGAGGGACAGGAATTTGAGGTGACAACTGTCTTTGAGATGCTTAAAAAGGAAAGCGAAAAATTCTCCCCGGAAGAAACAGAAAAACATACAGGAATTCACCCGGACATTGTCTACAGTGAGGCAAGGAGATTTGCCAATGCCAAAACCGCGATTATTATGCTGGGCTACCGCATTCACAAATATTTCTGGGGTACCCTTACCTGCCGGACGGCAACACTCATCCTTGCCCTTACAGGGCATGCAGGCAGAAGCGGAGGACTGGACATAGACAATGAGTGGGCCCTGGGTGATTTTGCCGAACTCTCCTCACCCAAGCCCGCGCGTTTTGGATCGGGATTCATAGGAGAGTGGAAGGACGGGCAGATGTGGCAGAGCTTCCTTTCCCACTATAATGACAGGGAGCTGAAAGACAAAACCGGACTGGATAAAAAAGATATCCTGGAGCTTATTGATGCCGGTGTAAAAAAGGAAGGGTTTGCCTACTTTGACAAGCCTAAGCTCATGATACTCTTTCACGACAACAAATTCGAGCGAAACAATGCCCAGAAACAGACCGAAAAGGCGGTGCTGGATTCATTAGAACTTTACGTTAACGTAAACTACCGTATGGACTCATCAGCCCTCCTTGCAGATATTCTGCTTCCATCCATTACCAACTATGAAGCATGGGAGATCAGGGCGGATCCCGGATATGCAAGATTTGCGAATGTAATGATGCCCCCGGACGGTTTGAAGCCCCCTGGAGAAGCTAAATCGGAATGGGAGATCGGACTTCTCTTAACCGAAAAGATCCAGGATATTGCAAAGAAAAAAGGGGTATCAAAGGTCGCGGATCCGAAATATAGTGTTACAAGAGACTTAGATACAATATACGATGATTTTATTACTGTGGGCGATGACATAATAACCAACGGGAAAGAGCTGCTTGAATGGGTGCTGAAAAAATCGACGGCCAACACTAAAGACGCGGATATTGACTCGCTGAAGGAAAAAGGTTTTGTGCAGT
>DRDE01000026.1 GCA_011040095.1 Nitrospirota bacterium | reverse complement strand
TATGCGGCACCCCTGGATGCAAGTGCAAGGCAACACCGCCGATAAAGCACGGTCCATACTACCAGTTGAGCTTTACAAAGAATGGCAGGAGCGGTACGAAGTTTGTAAACCGTAAGAATATCAGGATCGTAAGATCGCAGGTTAAAAACTACACGCGGCTCAGGAAGCTTGTAGAGAAATGGCTGGAATTGGGCTCTGAATTGTCTGATTTAAGACTTTCAGATAAGGTTGATTAGGTGATTTATCTGATCGAGAACTTAGCACTGTCCAGTATATAACTACAATAGAAGCATATATTAATTCACTGGAATATCTTAATGGATGGAGTTTTGAATTACTAAAATCTGAAAAATATCATGAAGAGTAAAAGATGAAAATATAACCAGGCAGTGCAGAGGGACAAGAACCAGCAGTACCTTTTTGACTTTTGATATTTTTTGTTGTTAAACGTGTTTTTCGACTGTTAATATCGTTCAGGGTTCTTGCCCCTGACTTTTTCGTTATCTCAAAAAAATGATTGAAAATAAACGGCTGATAATTTATCGATGTCTTTTGAGTTTGCGGAAGAAATAAATAATAAAAAAGGCATAGAGAAAAAAGACGATATAAACTACAATATTGGTCATACACATCCGGGACATGATGTTGGTTGCAGATTGCGGCTCTACTACTTCTCACACGCTCAGATTTAAAAAAGAAACGAATAAGGAAATATAAAAAAACAAAAAAATATAACAAAGCACTGAAGGGTATGCGTGCCTCAGGTGACTTTTTGGTTTTCAATGGTTTATGTTTGCGAATGTCTTTTTGCATGTTAATGTTTTACAGGCACGCAACCCTTAGTTTCCCCCTGTGTCAGGATAGATGTCGCCTCAAAAATCGAAAACAGGGTGCGGAGAGAAGGCGACAGATGGGAAAGTACAGAGAAGAATATAAGGCAACAATAGTAAGGCGGATAATGCATCAGGCGTTGATAAGGTTGAATATCAATTAGATGACGGCTCATGGAGACTGCTCCCGGTCTCAGACCTTTCACAGGGAAGGTATTCGACAACGTGGACTCCTGTTGCGCTTTCCGATGAAGGCGGTCATTCCGTATCCGTCAGGGCGTACGATAAATCCGGGAATATATCCGCACCCGCGGCAATAACATTCACGGTTGAATTCATTCCGCCTGTTGCGGACGCCGGACCTGACCGGAACGTGTTTACCGGTAATGTGGTCTATCTGGACGGCAGCGGAAGCAGTGATCCGGATAACGGTCCAATGCCGCTCTCATATAACTGGAGTTTTGATGTTCTTCCCCCGGAAAGCGGGCTCAGTGACAACGATATTATTGACAAGGAACAGGTAAACGCAAGTTTTATACCTGATGCAGACGGCTCATATGTTCTTGAATTAGTTGTAAATGACGGGGAGTTTACATCTGAGGATTATGTCATTATAACGGCAGCCACACCGAACGTGCCGCCTAATGCCGATGCAGGAGATGATATTACCGTATCGTTAGGTGAGACCGCAATACTTGACGGCAGCGCAAGCAGTGATCCCGATGACGGCCCGGATTTATACGATTACGATAACTGCCGCGGATACGGATAGCAACAGCGCATCAACAGATGTAGAAGTTACCGTTCCTCATGATAACTGTAACTGTTAGATATATGTAAGCGTCAAATAAACCCCACCCGAGTTCAACTCAGCAGAGCAACAGGGTTTCGCTCAATGTACTGCGGAAGAAGCGCTAAGGAGAACCTGAACGGGCACGAAGCTGGAAACGGCGGAAACAGCCAAGGGATACCTACCGTAACTCGCCATTCTTTGACCCTGCCAAAAGTTAATAATTTATTTATAATAGAGTTGAACAAATAAATAATTGTCAATAAAAGGGATGACATGGTAAAAAATGGCAAGACCGTTACGGATACAGTACCCTGGCGCAGTATATCACATAACCTGCCGGGGCAATGCAAGAGCAGACATATACAAAGACGGAAAAGCATTCATCGAAATCCCGATCGAATCACAAAAGATATGCAGCATTATAATCTACAGCTATGCATTGATGAGCAAGAATCATTAAGAGAACTTCATGGGCTGAGAGTAAAGGATGAAATAATTGAAGCAATCAAAGAAGAGACGGGAAAGTGCCCGGATGAAATAAAAAAGTCAAAAGACATTGAGAGGAATATTTTGATGGATTTATTTTACAGGGCAGGAGGACTCAAAGGAGCGGAAATCGGAAAGCAGTCCCCGGTTGTCGGTTAACGGTTATCCGAAGTATGGAAAAAGGCGTCAAGGTATTGTCTGACAGGAATGCGAAAGCAATCATTTTCAAAATGCTTCAAGCGTTGACTAACGCATTGAAAAACCGTGAACCGGCAACTGTGAACAGTTACAGTTTATAAAACATGTTTATTGTCATGATTACATCAGAGTGTGCACCGGCGGCCAAGGTGGGGGGCCTTGCCGATGTTGTGTACGGGCTCAGCCGTGAACTCGAGGTCAGGGGGAATGATGTTGAAATCATACTTCCCAAATACGACTGCATGCGTTATGACCACATTTACGGACTTCAAGAGGCGTTCAGGGACCTCCATGTCCCTTATTACGATCAATGGGTTCACTGTTCCGTGTTTTTCGGATTTGTTCATGGCCGGAAGTGTTTCTTCATCGAACCGCATTCCGACAAAAACTTTTTTAACCGCGGCGTTTACTACGGCCATCATGATGATCCCGAACGGTTTGCCTTTTTCTGCAGGGCGGCCCTTGAATTCATGCTCAGGACCAATAAACATCCTGATATCATCCACTGCCACGACTGGCAGACAGGCCTTGTGCCTGTGTTGTTGTCCGATATATATAAATACATAGGCATGTCCCGTCCGCGTGTATGTTATACCCTTCACAATCTGAAGCATCAGGGTGTAACAGGAGAATTCATACTGAGAGAAGTCGGTTTAAACCATACCGGTTATTATTTAAACAATGACCGTCTGCAGGACAATTTTAATCCCTCTGCCGTAAACCTGATGAAGGGGGGGATTGTCTATTCCAATTTTGTAACCACGGTATCTCCCGGGTATTCAGGCGAAATAATGTATACGGACCAGGGTTTCGGCCTCAGCCATACCCTGCATGTGCACGGCAGCAAGTTCGGAGGGATATTAAACGGTGTTGATTACGATGTATGGAACCCTGAAATTGACCGGTATATCCCTCATAATTACGGTATCGATAACATTGATGCCAAATACGGCAATAAAGAGGCGCTGCGCCACAGATTATTGCTCCGGCAGGAACTTAAACCCATTATCGCCTATATCGGCAGGCTGGACCACCAGAAAGGAGTAGACCTTATCAGGCATGCGCTCTTTCACGCCCTGGAACATGGCTGCCAGTTCGTGCTGCTCGGTTCAAGTCCGGATCATGAAATCAACAACTATTTCCGGCATCTCAAACACCACTTGAATGACAATCCCGACTGCCACCTTGAGATAGGTTATGATGAGGAGCTGGCGCATCTGATCTATGCCGGCTCTGATATGATAGTTGTTCCCAGCCTCTTTGAACCATGCGGCCTGACCCAGATAATCGCCATGAAATACGGGACCATTCCCATTGTAAGGGAGACCGGGGGGCTGGGCAATACGGTATTTGATGCCGACTATGCGCATAAGCCGTATCATGAACGCAATGGATATGTATTTCAGCATTTCAACTATGAGGGTCTGGAATCCGCCGTTAACCGGGCAATCGGAATGTGGTATTCATATCCGCAATATTTCAGGGAGCTGATGAAAAACGGGATGAGATACGACTATTCATGGAACCATCCGGGGCAGCATTACCTGAATATTTACGAATATATCCGGGATAAATAGAGTCTGTGTATAAACTGCTGTTTTTTATTTTTGTCATACCCGAAGTCTGTAGTCGGGTATCCAGAACTCACTGAAAAGACTGGATTCCCGCCCAACAGATCACGGGAATGACGGCTCTATTGTTGAGTTTATTTATAAATATAACACCCTGCGGTCTCTGCCGCAGGGTAGTTCACACACAGACTCTAATTCAACACCGATTTCCACACCCCTTATAAGCGTCAATTAGGGGAGCAAAATCAGGCGGTCCAAACAATCTCAACAGTTTTTCCATCTATCCAGGGAACAACAATCGGCCCTGTTAATTTATCAACACTTTTCAATGGTAGTGGTGTTGTCAATATGTTATGGATCAGTACGGAAAGGGTTTTTTCTGTGCCAAGCTTTAATCGCTTGTCCTGCTTAACATAAGAACCTATAATCCCATTGATTTGTAGCCTGTCCATGAAAAACTGAATAATCGGATGAGTCCCTATTGCATATTTCTTGTGTACAGCATCTTTTCTTAATCCTTGTTGAATAATCATATTGACAAATGTGTAATGTTGTGTTATTATTAACATAATATATAACACAATATAAATAAATGTCAATAAAAAAAATAAACACAAAAAAAGAAGAAATCAAAGAGATCGAAAAACAGCGTAAAAAGATTATTAACCTCATATTAGACCAATCCGAGCTAATTGAGGGAAGTCTTAGAGAATCTCTAATGAAATGTGGGAAAAAAGGCTGTCGCTGTGAACAAGAACCCATACATCCTGTTACAAGACTTTCAAGATGGGAAAATGGTAAATTGATAAATAAGCTCATCAGAGTCGCTGATAGAGAAGGGGTCAGAAAACTCTTCAATAACTATAGAAAACACAAACAGGCTATATATGAAGGCTAAAGACGTTGATAAAAAATTTGATGAAGGCAAGGATATCTCCAAATACGTTGAGAGTTGATTTTATACTTGGCTGCTTTGGGAACGAATTGTCGTCTTCTCGGAATAAATACATTGACATCGTACTAAATCCTGAATAGACCTGATATGGTTATTTGAGTAACCGGAGAAAGCTTGGCAGTTAAAAAAATAACTCTAACAGACATTTAAGGAGAAACAAAATGAAGACATTAAAAAATTTGGCGGGTATTTCTTTTTTGGCTATTATCTTTTTTATGGGAGGGATTGATAATTCTTACATAAAGACAAACAGTGTGTATGCTGCCGAATCCGGGCAAATACCCGGCTTATTCGATCCTAATCCGGATATTAAAGCAAATGGCTCGGATGGACCGGTAACGGTTGACTTTAATGATCCTGTTTCCATCACAGTCAGTCTCAATCCGGGGACAGCGGTTGGCCGGAATGCCGACTGGTTTCTCATTGCCGAGCTGCACTTTGGTCCGATAAGTAAATTTTTCTCTATCGTTTCCCCGAACAATATACAGTTCGGAATCCATCCATATTGGCAATTCCCACTTATTTTAGTTCCAACCACAGAGGTGTTTAATGATAGCCTTCCTCCCGGAGACTATACTTTACATTTTGGAGTGGATGATAATGCAAATGGAAATGTAGATGGCACCTGGACGGATTCAGTGGATGTCCTTGTCAGGTTCTTACCATGATTCCAACTATCAAAAAGTCCGTGGGGTCAAACTTGTTACCGCTTAAACAGGAATTAATTGCAATAATTGCCTGAGAATGCTAATTATTCGAAAATTATCGGGCCTCCCCTGCTTTTACCTCCCCTGTTTGCCTTTACCGTGAATTGCCGGGGGTTCATAGCACACTCTTGAACTTAAGCGGCAACTATTGTAAAGTATTCTATGCACAGGGTTGTTGCTATAATTCCGGCAAGATATAACTCAACCCGCTTCCCCGGAAAACCACTTGCTTCCCTGAAAGGAAAAATTCTCGTTCAACATGTCTATGAGCGGGCGCTGGCTGCAACCCGCGTTGATTATGTAGCTGTAGCAACAGATGACAAACGGATTTTTGATGCTGTTGCAGCATTCGGGGGCAATGCCGTGATGACTGCGGGAAGCCACAAAAGCGGTACGGACAGGGTTGCGGAGGCAGCCGGACATACGGAATGTGAAATTGTTATAAATGTCCAGGGTGATGAGCCGTTTATCAGGCCGGAGATGATTGATGATGTGGTAAATCTGTTGTACAATGATAGCAGGGCGTCAATAGGCACACTGGCGAAAAAGATAACGGATATAAATGAGATTATGTCTCCACATGTAGTTAAGGTTGTCATGGATAATGAGGGTTTTGCCCTGTACTTTTCGAGATCACCCGTCCCATATTACAGGGACGAATGGGAACTGCGGAATACGGAACATAAAAGACAGAATGCAGGAGACAGAATGCAGGAGACAGAATACAGGAGACAGAATACGGACTATATAACCACTTTTGAATTGCAGACTCCCGCTCCTGAATTTCAAAAGTTCAACTGTTATAAACATATAGGCATATACGGTTACAGAAAAGACGCCCTGGTTGATTTTTCATCAATGAGTCAAAGCAGGCTTGAACAGATCGAAAAACTTGAACAATTAAGGGCGCTGTCCGCCGGAATGAAGATAAAGGTTAAGGAAACCGGATTTGATGCTTTTGGAATTGACACAATAGAAGATTTAAGAAAGGCAGAGGAATGGCAAAGTATATCTTTGTAACAGGTGGAGTTGTATCGGCCCTCGGCAAGGGGATTGCCGCTGCTGCAATAGGAGCACTTCTTGAGGCAAGGGGGCTTAAAGTAACTATCCAGAAATTAGATCCGTATATAAATGTGGATCCGGGCACGCTGAGTCCGTTCCAGCACGGTGAGGTCTTTGTCACGGATGACGGGGCCGAGACCGACCTGGATCTCGGCCATTACGAAAGATTCACATCAACGCGCACTTCACAGAAAAACAATTTCACTACAGGCAGGATTTACTATAATGTGCTCCTTAAAGAGAGAAGGGGTGATTACCTCGGGGAAACCGTCCAGGTGGTTCCGCATATAACGGATGAGATAAAGAGTTCCATCAAAAACGTATCGGATAATTTTGATGTCGTTATTGTGGAAATAGGCGGCACTATCGGTGATATTGAAAGCCTGCCTTTTCTGGAGGCAATCAGGCAGTTCAGGTACGACGTGGGAAGAGAAAATGTAATGTATGTTCATTTGACGCTGGTGCCTTTTATAAGCACGGCCGGCGAACTGAAATCAAAACCTACCCAGCACAGTGTAAGAGAGCTGCGCGCAATCGGTATCCAGCCCGATATCCTGATCTGCCGCGCGGACAGGCCGCTCTCGCAGTCAGTCAAGAAAAAAATAGCGCTGCACTGCAATCTTGATATGGATGCCGTTATTGCCGCCATAGACGTAGAGTCTATCTATGAAGTGCCGATTGTCCTGAATGAAGAAGGCATTGATGATCTTGTTGTGAATAAATTATCAATAAAGACAAGAAAGCCTGATCTTTCAAAGTGGGCGTGTGTTATCAAAAAGATCAGGGAACCGGTAGATACTGTAACTATCGCCATAGTGGGTAAATACGTAGGGCTGAAAGATTCCTACAAGAGCCTGGTTGAGGCGCTTTTTCATGGAGGGATAGCCAATAATATAAAAGTGGATATCCAGTGGGTTGATGCCGAAGAATTAGAAAAAGACGGGGCAGAGAGACATCTTGCAGAAGTCGATGGGATACTTGTTCCCGGCGGTTTTGGAGAGAGGGGCATTGAAGGAAAGATAGAAGCCGTCAGGTATGCAAGAGAAAAGAAAATACCGTATCTGGGCATATGCCTCGGGATGCAATGCGCAGTTATAGAATTTGCCCGCAATGTCTGTAAAATGGCGGGAGCCGACAGCTCTGAATTCAATAAGGAGACCCCTGACCCGGTTATCTATCTTATTGAGGAATGGTATGATTTCAGGAATCGGACAGTGCAGAGAAGGGACCTCCATTCGGATAAGGGCGGCACCATGAGGTTAGGGGCGTACCCCTGTGTGCTGGGTGAGGACTCGATCGCATTTAATGCATATGGAGTTACGGAGATATATGAAAGGCACAGACACAGGTATGAGTTCAATAATAAATATAAGGAGATACTGGAAAAGAACGGTTTGAAGATAAGTGGTATGAGCCCTGATAAACAATTAGTGGAAATAATTGAGATCAGGGACCATCCATGGTTCTTCGGCTGCCAGTTCCATCCTGAATTCAAATCAAGGCCTCTGGAGCCGCATCCGGTATTCAAGGCCTTCATCGGCGCTGCATTAAATGAGAAAAAAGTGCTTTTTCATAATCCCGGCGTTGAGAAAATGGAGGTAGTCAATGAGTGAAATTATTGATGTTCACGCAAGAGAGATTATCGACAGCAGGGGGAATCCAACCATTGAAGTTGATGTATTACTCGAAACAGGAGCTTATGGAAGGGCTTCCGTGCCTTCAGGCGCTTCAACAGGACAAAGGGAAGCCCTTGAACTCAGGGACAAGGACAAACGTTTCGGGGGCAAGGGTGTCAGGAAGGCGGTAAAGAATGTAAATGAAAAAATAGCGCCCAAGGTTATCGACGCCGAGGCAACCGACCAGGTTTATATTGACAACCTCATGATCAGGCTTGACGGCACTAAAAACAAGACCAGGCTCGGAGCAAATGCGATCCTGGGCGTTTCGCTTGCCGTTGCAAAGGCGGCTGCAATGGAATCGGAGCTTCCGCTTTACAGATATATCGGCGGCACAAGTTCATGTGAACTGCCCGTGCCCATGATGAATATATTGAACGGAGGGGTTCATGCCGATAATAACCTCGATATCCAGGAGTTTATGATAATGCCGGCAGGCGCTCCCGGCTTCAGCGAAGCCCTGAGAATGGGGGCAGAGATTTTTCATAGTTTAAAAAGCCTTTTAAAATCAAAAGGACTGAGCATATCAGTCGGCGACGAAGGCGGATTCGCCCCTGATCTGAAATCAAATGAAGAGGCTATCATTTTAATTATTGAGGCAATTACAAAAGCCGGGTATAAAACAGGGGAAGATGTATTTATCGCTATTGACACTGCAGCGTCGGAATTATATTCAAACGGGAAATACCGGTTTGAAGGAAAAAAAGTGAGTTCAAATTACATGATAGATTTTTATGATAAGCTCATAGAAAAGTATCCTGTCATCTCTGTTGAGGACGGTCTTTCTGAAAATGACTGGAATGGCTGGGAGACAATGACGGAAAAAATCGGCCGAAAAGCACAGGTTGTGGGTGATGATATTTTCGTAACCAACAAGGAGATATTTTCCAAAGGGATAGAAAGAGGCATCGCTAATTCGATATTAATCAAACTCAACCAGATCGGCACTCTGACAGAGACCCTTGATGCCATAGAAACAGCAAAGAGGGCCGGGTATACTGCGGTCGTGTCACACAGGTCGGGAGAGACGGAAGATACAACTATTGCCGATCTTGCAGTGGCAATGAATACAGGACAGATCAAGACAGGTTCCTTATCCAGAACAGACAGGGTTGTCAAATACAACCGGCTCTTAAGAATAGAGGAAGAACTCGGGGATGCGGCAATTTACAGGGGGATGGATGTTTTTTATAATCTGAAGATTATATAAACGGCAGACGGGTTTATTAAAATGAGAAATGTGCGGCGCAAGCAGGTTGAAGAAGGCAGAAAGAGGAAAAAACTTGTCTGCCTCACTTTTGGAATACTGCTTTTCATCTATTTCACCCTGACCATTATTATAGGTGAAAACGGTTTGCTGAGGTACTTGAAACTGAAGTCTACAAGAGACACTCTTCTTGCGGAAACAAAGGCAATCGGAAAACGGAACCAGGACATTAAGAGCCAGGTGGAAGCCCTCAGAAACGAACCGGATCTTGTTGAAGAGCTTGCCAGGGAATACGGTCTTACCAGGAAAGGCGAATTGATTTTCAAGTTTGAGGACCGGCAATAAAAATAAAGAACAACAGTTAACCGCTGCCGTAAGGCAGACCGGGAGGTTTTATGTTTGATCTTACAATAGAGCTTCAGTTTGCCGCCGCTCATCAGCTCCGGGGATATAAAGGCAAGTGTGAAGAGTTGCACGGACATAACTGGAGGGTACAGACGACCGTCTCTTCGGATAAACTTGATGACACGGGAATGGTAATAGACTTCCATGAATTAAAGACAATAACCAGTGAAGTCATTTCATCACTTGATCATTCTTTTTTGAATAAAGTGTTTCCGTTTACTGAAATAAACCCTTCTTCTGAAAATATTGCGAAGTGGATATACGAATCAATCAGGAAAAAGATCAAGGAAAAGAATTGCAATATATCTTCAGTCACCGTATGGGAAAACGAGACTTCATCAGCAACATATTATGAATAATAAAATCAGTTCACGGTTCACGGTTCACGGTGAACTATTCTTCTTCAAAGCCTATCAATATAGTATAAGGCACGAGCAGCTTGCCGCCGTGATTATCACTGACTGATACCTTGGCTTCGTAAAAGCCTGCCTCACCGGGCTGCACCTCCCATGTCATGATGCCGCTTGACGGATCAACCGACATGCCATCCGGCCCCTCCTCGAACTTATAGGTAAGTTCGTCGTTGTCGGGGTCGGTTGCAGTGATCCGGTATGTGTAAGTTTTCCCGTCAAAAAAAGGCTTGCTTTCCGACATAACGGGAAGTGAGTTAAAAACCTTGCTTTTCAGTTTGATACTTTTTCCATAATCTTCGCCGTCATATGGTGTGACTTCCACAGTAATCATGTCATCTCTTTTCAGTTCCGTATCGAGGTAGCTTTCTTCTCCGGCAAACCTGCCGTTAAGTGTCCATCTATATTCAAAGAAGACATTGTCTTTGTCAACATCATTTGCTTTCACGTCAACAGCCAGTTCGGAGGAAGCCCTTGGCACAGGCGGCAACAACCGGGTTTTAGAAATTACAGGCGGAGTGTTTTTAATTATTATCTCATTGGAACGGTACTCTTTGTCTCCGTCAACAATAACGGCCTGAACAACACTGCCTTTCTTCAACTCATGTGAGATAAGGCGGGGACCCTTTGAAGAATCGTCTCTGCTGCCGTTAATATACCATCGGACCTTACCGGTTTTCATCACTGCCTTCCCGGAACGGAGTGATATAATTGTTTGTGCTGTAGCGTCAACCGGGCCGATGATTACCCCGGGATCTGCAACCGGCTGCTCTGATGTAAGAGGATCATTATCTGCTTCCGGTACTTTCGTATCTTCAGAATATTCGCTGCAGCTCAACAGGCTTGCCGCCAATAATAATATTAATATCCCCCTGAGGATGATCACGGTATCTGCTCGCTCTTCCAGCCGGAGACACTGCTTCTCAGTGTAACAGGGGAAATGCTTTCAATCTCAAGAATACTGCCGGTTGACTGCTGGGCAAATCCCTTGATTGTGCCGCTTGATTTTATCTGTGCGCTGATGGAAGACGGCATTCCTTTTCCCAGTTTTTTGACTCTTGCAATGTTGTCAGTACTAGTAGCAACATCTTTTTGTTCCTGGAATACATAGTCCTGGTAAGCCGAGCCGGTTTTATAATATACCGCATATAAATTACTGTCTCCTTCGTAAGAGCATTCATCACTTTCCGGGATGTAAGTTGCCCACGTTACAAGACCGCCGAGTACAAGAGGTTTTGTAAATACCCTTTCACCGCTGTGGATAAGGCTTTTGCCGGTGAAATCCTCAGATTCAGTAACCGCCCCAAAGTACATTACCCAACCATCGCAGTTATATGAAGCGCTTAATAAATCCGGCCATGAAGATACCGCGCCTCCGGAGCAGGGAGTGATACCCGATACACTGCCGTTTACGTTTACAGTTGCAAGGGACATATCCATTAAGTCTGTATAAGAGGTAATGCATGTTCCGCCTGCCCAGCATTCGTCCTTGACAGCATAAAAGGCGCCTGTATCGGTCTGGTTTTTATCTGATAAGCCGAGGAACTGTCCTGTTCCGAAAAAGACCCAGAGGTTTGCCCTGCCGTCCATTGCCGCTGAGGGAGATGATGTGATCCTTTTTGCAACATCATTAGCGCCCGCTATGGTGTTTATATTTGCAACCGTCGAGATTGTCCAGTCTGCCGGGCTGCTTTGCGTTCCTTTGCTTGTAGTTATCCTGCGTAAAAGGGCATTCCAGTTAGAGGAAGCGTCCTGATAGTTTTCACCAAAATATATCACATCCACATCGTAGTCTATATCAACGTCAACAGTGATCGGGTCGGCCATAAAGGTTAAAGCATTCTTGAGAGCGATTTCATAGGTTGATATCTTCCAGAAGTTTGTATTTTCAGTCCAGGCGCTGATTTCCCCGTCTATTCCTCCCGAGATTTTCAGGACAAAGATATTTCCGCTCTGGAAGCTCGTGAGGTTTGAGTCTGTATCATAGTCAACGGCTCCTGATCCGAAGATCGCAAACCAGTCGTCCTCGATTTTTACAATAGAAGGATACGTCATGCTGAGGCCGAGACCGGGGTTGGTAAATGTCCAGAGAAGTTGTGGATTCAAAGGGTCGGTAATATCAAGAGCAAAGTATTCAGGGGAGGCGCTGTAGTCAACTGATGCTGATGTCCAGCTTATATCCTTGCCGCCGTAACGGAATCCGCCGATGAGTATGGTCCCCCAGCCATTTATGTGAGTGGTGTCAGTGGTGGTGTCAGTGAAGATTTTTACATCCGCAATCTTTGGTTTTAAATCCACATAATACACATGGGTATAGTCAGGGTCTGTCAGCCATTTCAGGTGGGGCAAAAGGCCGCGCGGTATGAAAGACCAGAGCTCCTGCCCGAGGGAGTGGGAACCTGCAGAAGTACAGTTGTCGTCTGTGTCAAGATCAGGGCAGTATTCGAGGCCTGCCACATCAAAAAAGCCTGCATTAAATGCATGGAGCATACCGTCATTTGCGCCCGTGTAAACTACCTGTCTTCTTTTTAAATACTTTGATCTGAAGGCCGTATAAGAGCTGTCTCCATAAAGGAGGTCATAGTTTTCCATTGGCCGACCCACAACAGTCGGGGTTGAATAGATTATGTCGCCGAGTTTCCAGACATTGTTTACACCATTAATCGTAAGGTCTCTTTTCCTGTATCCATCGGGGTGGTTTGAGTCGGTTATATCTGTAAGGTCGTCTCCGCGAATCCAGTTGATAATGTTCTTTGATTCAGGATTGTCTGCGGCCCTGAGATATGGCTGCAATGTTGAAGAGTTGTCGGGGTCGGGACTGGTTCCCGCTTCAAAATCAATTGTGGAATATCCGTTAACGGTTGTAAAGATACGCCTGCTTGCAGGGGGGGTCTGCCAGAGAGACTTTCCGCCATCCCAGAGAGGATTGATACTGTCAAGGCCGTCATCCTCGGCATCAGTCGAACATGTGAACTCATTCAGGGTTTCACTTGTATAGGCACATTTGTAGATCTCTGTCCCGTTGCTGCTGGAATAGCTCATCTTAATGATGTTGTCGCCTGAATCAAGGACACCACCGTCATTACCGTTGTCTTCTCTTAAATTGCCGTTCTTGTCAATAAAAAGCGCATGAATATATCCGAGCCATTTACGATCCTCGAGGTTTTCTTTTACACTGGATTTAAAATATGACTGAAAAACCGCTGCGTCTCCTGCGCCTGAATTGGATACAACCGATGCTGCGGTACCTGATGATGCCTTGCCCAGGATACTCGAAAAAGCCTGAAGCAGTGCTGATTTAAGGGCCACCCCGTCCTCTGCAGCATAGGCCTCTCCTCCTGCGTTGTCTGCTGTATCCTGAAGTATTTGACGGATTGTTCCATCAGCAAAACCTACCGTATATATTCTTAAATACTGATTGCCATCCAGGTTTTTAGTCGTAGAATCCCTTAAATCCCTGTGGTCATCATTAGTTGTATTCCAGTATGACCAGTATGCCACATCATCGAGATTGTCCTGGCATTGCGTGTCAGGATTAACTGAGTCACTGCAATCATCAGTGTTTACGTCTACGTCATAATCTACAATTCCAGGAGGAATATTAGCATCCTTATAAGGATAACCGTCCGTGAACACAATTATATTAGACTGGCAACACCCCATAATATCTGCATACTCAGTGAAATAGTAAGGGTCTCTTTCAGGATTAGCAGCATCGGCAACATCAAAATTTCCTGAATCATAATAAGGTGTATCTTGCTCAAAATACTGAATTACCTCCCATAGATTTTCTGCAATCGGCGTTGTTCCCCATACAAGGGGATAATGTTCAATAGCATCTACTATATCGTCAAGAGAGGTCCCTATGTATCCAACCAACTGACGATAACCTCCATTTGTTGAAGGTTTTTTTACAAAGGGATTTAGTGGAATATTGAATTTGAGTGTGCCCCCATCTATCTTACTTCCGTTATATATATCATTTACATTCGGGTCAAAGGGGTAAAAAGAGATGCCGAGTCTGACATCGCCGGAGATGTCATGAAGGAGACCTGTGGGCTCGTCATTTACTACAAGGGCTATATTGAATAACCCCCCTTTGCCTGTTAAAGCAATATATCCAATATCTTCAAGGCCATGGTTGGTTTCAGTATCACAGGACGCCTCTTCCTCCACCTTGACCCCGGCAGAAGAAGTCCCGAGACTTTGATATCTTAAGACAGCAGTATTATCATCATTTTTAGTCTGCATTGCCGCAAGGAAGGCCGGGGCAGTGCTGAAACTTGAAGTGAAGTTTATTGTTTTCCAGTTTTCTTCAAAGTTTAATAAATTTCCCGCTTCCAGAGTAAATACTGCATTATCAATGCTGCCGGGAGTTATTGCGATATAGCTTACCGTCTCTGTAGTATGCCCTCCCTGATTCTCTTCCTCCTGCATTGCAAAAGTAAATCCCGACGTACTGACACCCCAGACCCTTGAGTTTACTGTGTCTCCTCCATTATAGGTTGACACAGAGTGAATGACCAGGGGAGTACTGCTGAAGCTGCTCTGGAAAAGTGCCGGTGTTGATTGAGTCTCATCAATATTGCACCCTACGGCATACACATAGCTCGTTGTATTTGTTCCAGCCTCTATTTCCAATCCATTATCAAGGGAATGATGACCGTTTTCAACGACCATATAGAAAATATCTTCAGTTGAATGACTGTCGTCAAGATATTTCCATTCCTGAGTTTTAATCTTGAATGAATTTGTTGTAACATTTTTTATCCTGATTGCCGCAGGGTCGGATCCATTAAATGAAAGAGGCTTGGCAACAACAACCGGATTGGTAAATGTCCTTAAAAGGGTAACTGTAGTCCAGTTATGATTTGTGGAAACTTTGCCGAACTCACCGATAACAGTTCCACTGCTGTCGTTAATATATCCGCTTTGACCGCCTCCACCTGCCAGGGCAATTTTTGCATAAGGGTCATACTCACTCAGTACCGAACCATTATCTGCGGGCGACATTATTATTGCTACCTCATCATCCGGAACAGGTGAATAAGAATCACTGCCGGCGTACTTCTTCTTAATAGTCCGGTCAGCCCGTTCATTATTGCCGAGAATTTTATAATAGCCGGAAGCGCCGTAAGTATAAGCTGTCCTGCTCTCCAGTTTGCCTCCTACAAGAACCATCCTTGTTGCGTCTATCCTTCTCGTTACAAGCCAGTTCAGGAAACTGCCGCTCCAGCATGTAGTATTGCCTGCAGCCGGCGTACAGGCCGACTCCACAAATGCCCCCTGCACATTGGCATCAATCGTAACGCTGTAAGCAGATGTATCTACAGGAATGGTTGTCTCATATACATAGTTTTTGGCTGAATCAAATATCCCGTAGTAACTTCTTGCCGGGTCAAAATTATCATGAATTCCACTGTCCCAACCAACCCCTGCCTGTTCATACATAGGGACTTTCATACTCCCTGAATTATCAAGCATAATGACTGTATTAGGGGTAACATAATCAGATACAAAAGGCGGATATGCCGTATAATCAATTATCGCCGGAGAAGACGCCGCTTCCGGCATGATGATTAAAATAAACGGCAGCAGCATGATTGAAATTAAAATTGAAACTTTTTTTATACTGTTAGACATGGGTTACCTCCTAATGCCGTAATTCAAGCCCTTCAATCACTATTTCAATAACCCTGTTGCCGGAAATCCTTGCGCTTACATTTGCCGATTGTGCAGCTTTAAAGGCTTTAGAGTTTCTTATGATTTCTCCTCCCTGATACCTTATAACGGTATCGGGAAACAACCTGTTTAGATTTTTATTGTTATTTCGGAACATACCTGTAAATTGCGCCGATGTCCGCCGTTGAGTTAGCGAGGTCGACGCCTGTTGAGTTTATCCTGTAGAACGCATAAAAATTACCGCCGATGCCCTGGCCCACGCCGTCATAAGCTGATGCGAATTGCATAGCGGTTCCGGGTATCGGTCTGGCGTACATCCTGTCGATATCCACTGCCACGTTCTGGCCGTCTATTGCAAATACTACATCCGGAATTACGTTACCATTCACGAGGTCAGGATCAAAAGCCGTATTCCTCAGTTCATCAGGCAATGCCGTATCGTTAGCAACGACGTTGACAATATTCGTGAAACCCTGAGTGTCATTCTCTCTCACAGTTCGTTCAATTACTGCTGTGCTGATTTCAACTCCCGCCTCAGCCTTGGAAATATTCCTTTCCCTGAGACGGATGTTTCCTGAAAGCATATTTTCTATAGAGCTTGTCCCTATGGCCGCAAGGCCGATTACAGTAAGCACAAGCAGCAGAAGCAAGGCAGTTACGAGAATATAACCATTATCTTTTTTATTAAACATTGCGCTAATCCCCCTGGTTTCTCATTGTTATCAATGTCTGCCACCATCTGCGCCTGAAATCGTCGCTTGTCGCGGCATGGGTGCGGTTTTCTATGGTCAGTGGGTTGACAAGCCCTAACCCTGCATAATTAACGTCCGGCCTGGCGGCCCTTGCAAGAATATTGATCCGGATAGCCCTGATGTCGGCGTCGTTGATCACTGCCGAACCGTTTATGAAATCTCCGCCATCAAGCATATTATTGCTATTGAGGTCATCTATCTGACCGTCATTATTCGCGTCCACTGCATATGCAAACTGAAGGTCCTCTATGTTCTCGGCAATTACATCGTTATCAGAACCTGCTATGCCTGCACAATTTGTGATATCGGCATTTCTTCGTATCCTGCGAAGTGTTGAATTAGCGTCCACGCAAAATGTGACGTCTTCAATAAGGTAAACGGGTCTTCCGACATCACATGCAGTGCTACCGCCCGTATCCAGAAGCGGGAAGTCCTGTAACAGCGGACGGTCAAGGCTTATGTCATTATTGGCATCACAGTCGCCATTGCCGTCTAAAGTACAGCTTGAAACCTCAAGGAAATCAATTCCGTCAATACTGATAAACCTCCTGTCCACTGTATCGAGGGCGGCATTGCCCGTATATACTATCCTGATGGTGTTAGCATCCATAGGCACGACACCACCCGGACAGGCTATTGTACCGCCTCCTGCAGGCCAGAGTTCGCCGACACGTCTGAAGCCGCCAACAATGGTGATCGCATCAGCAGGTGAGGATATGTCGACGCCGCCCTCAACAGGAATTATAATGGTTGTGAATCCATTGATCGTATCCTGTCCCATATCGGCAGGGACCCCGTATCCCGCGCCTTTTATAGCATTCGCAATCAGGTCATGGGCTATCTTTGACTGGGTGTTTATCTCTGATACGCTCTCCTGTGCAATATACGAACGGTTTTGCGCGATATATGTTGCAGTAGCGGCTGAGATCAGGACAAAACCTATGACAATGGCAATCAGCAGCTCTACAAGTGTGTACCCTTTATCATTCTTACGGTATAGCATTTTCATCCCACCTTAATGAATCGATTGTTACGGAGTGAGCTACTCCGTTTTTATCCGACCAGCACGTTCTTGCCCGGATTGCTGTGGATCTTACTGCCGTTGCTCCATCAGGAGTAACAGAGCACACTGCTGCAAGAGTGCCGGCACAGGTTCTATTATCAGCTGTCAGGTTCGGGGCGGCGCAATTCGCAACGACCCACCATCTCCTTGTAAAACTTACTCCACCGGAAATAGCCGTTCCACCGGCAGGTGTATCTGTTCCACTGGCCAGATTGGCATACGGGGTGCCTTTTAACTGCTCGATTATCTCCTGGCTCAGGCTTGTGGCAGTTCTCATTTCCCTGCTGGAAGTATTGCCGCTGATAGCATAGTACTGCATTCCCATTACTCCAAGCATCCCGATAAGTAATATCACCATAGCAACCATTACTTCAACTAACGTGAAACCGTCTTTGTTCATTGATCTCATCTTATCTCCGTCCATCCGGTATCGTCAGGATTACCGGCCTCTCCATCCCACATAAACAGGTTGATCAAACCGGCTGCATTGACAAACTCGACACAGTATACGTAACCCCTGCCAATGTGCTGCAGATAGACTATGCCGTTCGTACTTGTCGATCCGTCAGACAGGAAGTTGAAATTTGTTGCATTAACAGTTATATCAACATTATTCGGGCCATTGAGAGGAGTGATTGCAAAAGTACCGGAGCCGAGGACAATATCGTTTCCATACTCATTTTGAATATTGATAACCCTGACTTCTCCGACTGCTCCATTAAATCCGTCAGCAGTAGCGTCTAAAAGATCGCCGTCGTTATTTCCATCAAAACCGATTCTGTAAGTGTTGGCAACTGTATTAAACGTAATTAAATAAGTCCGGTTTTCCTTGATTGCCAATGTCCTTGCAAGCCTCATATTCTGCATCAGATCATTTGCCGCTCTTTTTACCTCGCTTTTGGCGACAAACCTTCCATATTCCGGCACACCTATAGCAGCAAGAATTCCGATAATGGAGATTACTACTACCAGCTCAACAAGTGTTATACCTTTTCTCTCTCTTATAATAGCGATATTCATCATACCTCACATTATAAGCAAATATGATGCTAAAAACAAAAAGTTTATTTTTAAAGAGGTTAGTCTGATCTTATATGATTAATTATGTAATCTTTTTCATAAGATTATGTAATCTGTTACATAATCCCGCAGTTTGAAGGGCAATAATTCTATAGGCGATTCAGTTTTAGAAGAAAAAACAACGGGTTCAGGCCTATTGGCCTGAACCCGTAAAGGAGATTCATTCAATAACAAACGGTTTTTTTTAAATCATGGGATCGGCCTGTTGGCCCAGTTCATGATCTCGCTCTTCAGTGAAATCGGGCTGTCGACTTCGATTTCAACAATACTGCCGGTTGACTGGCCGGCAAATCCCTTGACCGTGCCGCTCGTTGTTACCCCTGCGCTGAGGGTCGAAGGCATTCCTATCTTCCCCCCGAGCTTTTTGACCCTGGCAACCTTATCGGTGTCATAAGAGTTTCTTAAAGCGGCGGCTTCGACAGCAGCGGCATCAGCGGCAGCAGTATCGCCGGCTTTAGTGGCAGCAACGGCAGCGGCATCAGCAGCAGCAATGGCATTAGCAATATCTCTTTGCTTGCTGAATATATAATCCGAATAAGCCGTGCCTGTCTTATAATAAACCGCATACAGATTGCTCTCCCCTTCGGTAGAGCAGAGGCTGTCTTCAGGGATGTATGTTGCCCATATTACAAGTCCGCCGAGCACAAGGGGTTTGGTGGATACCCTTTCACCGGTGTGAGTGAGGTTTGCACCGGTGAAATCTGCTTGTTCACCGAGGCTCCCGAAGTACATCACCCAGCCGTCACAACTGTATGAAGCAGTTGATATATCCAGCCATGAAGATACGGTACCGCCGCATGTGCTGCTGATGCCGCTGACAGTGCCGTCTTTATTTACAATTGCAGTGGAAATATCCATTAAGTTCGTATAAGAGGTGGTACAGCCTGATCCGCCTGCCCAGCAGCCGTCCCTGAGAGCGTAAAAGGCGCCTGTGTCAGACTGGTTTTTATCCGATGCCCCGAGGAACTGCCCTGTGCCGAAAAACACCCACAGATTCGCACTGTCATCCATTGCAAGCGCAGGGGCTGCCGTGATCCTTTTTACAACATCCTTGCTGCCTGCTATGGTGTTTATATTTCCAACCGTAGATAGCTTCCACAGTAACGGGTCGGTCTGCGCTCCTTTGTTTGTGGTTATTCTGCGCAGGAGGGTATTCCAGGTAGAGCCCTGCACATAGTTTTCACCAAAATATATCACATCCACGTCATAGTCGATATCAACGTCAACAGTGATCGGGTCGGCCATAAAGGTTAAATTATTATTGAGAGCGGTTTCATAGGTCGATATCTTCCAGAAATTCATATTTTCAGTCCAGTCGCTGATTACCCCGTCTGTTCCTCCGGATATCTTCAGGACAAAGATATTTCCGCCCTGGAAGCTCGTAAGGTCCGAGATTGCGTCATAGTCTGTGGCCCCGGAGGCGAAGATTGCATACCATTCACTACCGATCTTTGCCACTGAAGGATAAGCCATGCTCAGTCCGAGGGCAGGGTTGGAAAATGTCCACAGGAGTTTCGGGTTCAGTGGGTCTGTTATATCAAGGGCAAAATACTCCGGGGAGGCGCTGTTGCATGGGGCGGGACAGGTTATATCCTTGCCGCCATATCGGAATCCGCCGATCAGTATGGTCCCCCAGCCGTTTATGTGAGTGGTGTCGTCAGTGAAGATTTTCACATCCGTTATCTTCGGTTTTAAATCCACATAGTACACATGGGTGTAACCGGGGTCTGTCAGCCATTTCAGGTGCGGCAGGAGTCCGCGGGGCACAAATGCCCATAACTCTTTTCCAAGGGGAGTAGTGCCTGAAGTAGTGCTTGATACACAGTTGCCGCTGCTGTTCACATCAGTGTAGTATTTACTGGCTGCCGCATCATAGCAGCCTGCATTGAATGCATGAAGCATGCCGTCATTCGCCCCTGCATAAACTACCTGCCTCCTCTTTAAATACTTTGACCTGAAGGCAGTATAGGAGCTGTCTCCATAGAGAAGGTCATAGTTTTCCATAGGCTTTCCCACAACCGTGGGGCTTGAATGGATTATGTCGCCGAGTTTCCATACATTGTTTACACCATTAATCGTAAGGTCTCTTTTCCTGTATCCATCGGGATGGTTTGAGTCGGTTATGCCTGTGAGATCATCTCCGCGAATCCAGTCGATAATGTTGTCTGCTTCTGAAGTACTGTCTGCCCGTAAATACGGCTTCAAGGTTGAAGAGTTTGCAATTTTAAAATCAAGCGTTGTGGACCCGTTGACGGTTGTAAAGATGGTCCTGTTTGCAGTGGCGCTCTCCCAGAGAGACTTTCCACCGTCCCAGAGAGGATTGATGCTGTCAAGTCCGTCCGTTTCCGGTGTAGAGGGACATGTGAAGAGATTCAGGGTTTCATTATCATAGGTACATTTGTAAATCTCTGTCCCGTTGCTGCTGGAATAGCTCATCTTAATGATGTTGTCGCCTGAATCAAGAACACCGTCATTACCGTTGTCTTCTCTTAAATTGCCGTTCCTGTCAACAAAAAGCGCAGTAATGTTCCCAAGCCACTTCCGGGTTTCAGCGCCTTCCGGTTTTCCGGGATAGAAGTATGCCTGATAAATAGCTCCTTCTCCGTCTGCCGTGTTGGCAACCATGCCCGCGGCTGTGCCGGAAGATGCGTGGCTTATTGCGTCATAGATAGCGCTTATAAGCGCAGCCTCAAGCTGGTAGCCGTCCTTTGCATCAAAGAAGTTGTCATTGTTCCCGTCTCCGTCAGTGTCATACTCACTCTGCTGGTCGGGTTTAAAGTCTCCATTGCTGTCTATAAAGCCGCCGTTCCTTGCCGCCCCGCCTCCTGACGCCGCAGACCAGTTCAAGAGCCTTTCACCATCAGGCGAGCCGCTGCCGAAGTTTGCATAGATGAAATAATGGGTAAGATACTGCTCGCCGTCGAGGACTGCCCCTGTTCCAATACTCCCGTCTCTCAGGTCTCTGTATTTTGCAGGAAGACTGTCAATATCCGCATGACCATAGAAAGCAACGTTATCAATATAGTGGGAGCCGTTTAACTGCCAGAAGTAGTCGGTCGACGCTGCTGCCCAGGCAGGTGGGTTAGCGGAAGTGTCGGCATATGTTGAGCCATACCCCTGTTGTGCAAGCGGAATGTTTAAGTCAGTGGTCGGCTCTCCGTCTGTAATAGTTATAACAAAGCTTT
>DRDE01000025.1 GCA_011040095.1 Nitrospirota bacterium | reverse complement strand
CGTTCCCTTCAAAGGCCCATCCGTTCTTGCCGTTATATCCCTCAATCCACCAGCCGTCAAGTATGCTCAGGTGCGGCACTCCGTTGAGGGCGGCCTTCATGCCGCTGGTTCCGCTTGCCTCCATTGGAGGCACGGGATTGTTGAGCCAGAGGTCTACGCCGTGCACCATGTATTGCGCCAATTGTTCATCATAGTTTTCGACAAAGGCAATCCTTCCTCCAAAATCAGGATTATCGGCAAAATTGAATATGCGCTGGAGTATGCGTTTCCCGTCATCGTCAGCAGGGTGGGCCTTGCCGGCAAATATGATCTGGAGAGGTCTCCAGCGGTTATTCAGCAGTTTTTTGAGACGTTCCAGGTCATGGAATATCAGGTCCGCCCTTTTGTAGGACGCGAAACGGCGGGCAAAACCTATTGTGAGCGTCATCGGGTCCAGCAGCGTGCCGCCGGCCACGACATTCAAAGGACTTGTCCTGTCTTCCACCCAGCGTTTTCTTGCCCGCTCCCGTATAAAATTAACAAGTTTGATCTTGACCCATATGTATGCCTGCCACAGTTCTTTATCAGGAATATCATCAACAGACTTCCATATCCCGGGATTATCATGATCTTTCAGCCAGTCTTTGCCGAGGTATTTATTGAAAAGAAGTTCCATCTTCGGTTCTATCCACGTAGGGACATGTATGCCGTTGGTTATGGAATCAACCGGCACGTCTTCTTCTTTAAGCTCAGGCCAGAGCAGCTGCCACATTTTGCGCGCGACTTCACCGTGTTTTTTGCTTACGCCGTTATGATAGCCCGACATTCTGAGCGCAAATGCAGTCATATTAAATCCTTCCGCGGGCTTCTCCGGATGTATTCCTATTCGCATGAATGTGTCGCGGTCCAATCCGAGCATGGGGTAGTAGCTGCTGAAATACTTGTCCATGAGATGGAAAGGAAAAACATCATGGCCTGCAGGCACAGGCGTGTGGGTCGTAAAAACCGTAGTAGCACGGACCTGTCCGGCTGCATCTTCAAAGCTCAGGCCGTCTTCCATCCGCTCCCTTACCTTTTCCAGGATGGCAAATGCAGGATGCCCTTCATTAAGATGCAATACGGAATGCTTTATCCCGAGGGTGTCCAGAACCTCGCGGCCTCCGATTCCGAGCACAATTTCCTGGCGAAGCCGCTGTTCAATATCACCTGTGTAGAGACGGGCGGATATCAGCCGGTTCCACGGGTCATTCAGGTCTATGTCCGTATCCATTAGGTAAAGCGGCACATTGCCTACGGAAACCTTCCATACCGCAACATGCACAGGGGGATCAATAAACGGCACCTTGATTACAAGCTGTTGCCCTTGTTTATTGAAAACCCTTTCGATCGGCGCTGCATCCCTGTCAAGCGCTTCGTCTGCATGTTCCTGCCAGCCGTCTACGCGGATTTTCTGACGGAGATATCCTTCAGGATACATGAAACCAACCGCTGTTACGGGTATACCCAGATCACTGCATTCCTTGAGGTGGTCCCCTGCAAGAAAACCCAGTCCTCCTGCGTAAAAGGGAAGGGAGTGGTGCAATCCGTATTCAGCGGAAAAATAGGCGATTGGCAGACATTCCGCAGCCGCAATATTTTCTGTAAACCAGCATGATTTTGCTTTCAGTTCATTATGAAATCTCGAAAGCAGAGTATCATAATGCTGCAGGAAATCAGGATTGTTTGCAGCCGATTTCAGGATTTCACGGGGAATCTCTCTCAGCATTCTTACCGGGTTATGAATGCTTTCCTTCCAGGCAGGCCTGTCTATCATCTTAAAGAGCATCCTCGCAGCAGGATGCCAGCTCCACCACAGGTTGTATGAGAGTTCTCCCAATCCGATAATTCTCTCCGGAAGATTCGGGAATACGTCTTTGATTTCTTTAGAGTGGTTCATGAATGCTCCTCTTCAATGATTACCCGCTTCATTTTTATATAGCTGATAATTCCTTTGATTAAAACCAGTATGCCTAAAGGGATTAACATCCAGCCGATTATTTCATAAACGATATTTCCAAAAAACTTGATGAAAGATACGCCTGCCACAAAGAGAGTCAGAGAAGTCCTGATATAGGCAAGGTATGTTCTTTCATTTGCGAGCAAGGTCCTTTGCGCTGCAAGGTGATCGCGGAGAACCGGGTTGTCATGTGCATTTCGGCGATCCGGACTGTTTTTCATATCTCTTTTCCTTCATAGTGTCGTGTCAACCTTGTAATGTCGGAATGTTTGAATTGTCATTCCCGCTACGTCGGGAATCATACTCCTCTTTGATTCCGGACAAGCCGGAATGACCCCTGAGAGTTGACACGACAATAGTATATTTATCTTTATCGTCATGAAAAAATGCTCTTTAATTGTAATAGTATAATAAAAACCAACCTGAGTCAAAAATGCAGGTGCCGTAAAGATAAGCTCAACATTCCCGACTGATTCTCATTATACGTTTTTTTTTCTGTAAAACGCCTTTCTTTTACTGAACAGGAGTTCAGCGATAATGACACTCAGGTAGAAAATACAAATCCATAACAGGCTCTGCCGGCTTGTTTGCCGGAGATATGAAATCAATACCACCCAGGAAGCCGTAGTTAATGCAAGCCCTGCCAGCGGCATTAATGCTCCGATACTTATTCTCTTTCTGAGCCTGAAGGCCGAGAGGTTGATTGACGCAAAGATCAACAGGAAAGTGGAGCTGGCAAACGCCGAGATAACAGTCAGGTCGCTGGTATTTACGAAAAGAATGGTAACCGCCGTAATAAACACCAGGCTCACCCAGGGAATATCCCTCAGGCGTTCTTTATGCGCAAAAACCTGCGGAAGCTCTTTGTCTTTGGCCATTACCATGGCAAGACGGGCGGTACCGAATAATGTAGCGTTTATGGCTGAAGCAGTAGACAAAAGGGCAGCCAGACCGATCAGCATGAAACCCGCCCGCCCAAGAAAAGGTTTGGCCGCAACAGCCAGGGCATATTCCTTGTAACGGGTTATATCCGAAGGAGACAGGTTGCCTGCAGCCACCAGGGCAACAAGGATATATATGGTCAAAGTAATTACAATGGAAATAAAAATGGCCCTCGGAAGGTCCCTGCCCGGATTTTTCATCTCCCTGACTGCATTCGGTATGAGTTCAAAACCCTCATAAGCGACAAAGATGAGGGCTGCTCCGGTTAAAACGCCTGCCCCTCCGTGGTTAAAGAGCGGAAGAAGACGGGCTGCTTTAATATAAAAAAAGCCGATTACGGCAAAGAGAGCGAGGATCAGCACCTTAACCAGAACAATAATGTCCTCACTCTTTCCGGCAGCTTTTATACCGTAAAGGTTTATTCCCATAAAGACGAGAAGAATTATTGACTGGAGAAAGTGGCGCATGGCATCAGCATGAGCATTTTCACCAAACATCGCTGTTCCGTAAACGCCGAATGTATACGCATACAGAGCCATTGTTCCGATATATCCTGCAACGAGCAGCCAGCCGCCGATTCCCGCTATATTCCTGTGTCTGAACGCATGCTCGAGATACGTAAAACTCCCACCGTCGGATTGAAATACGAGGCCGAGTTTTACATAGGAAAAACCGGTCAGGAGGGCGATTATTGCTCCGAAAAAGAAAGCAATCGGAGCTGCATGGCCTGCCACACCCACGGCAAGACCGAGCACTGAGAAAATACCGCCGCCCACCATCCCGCCTACACCCATTGCAACGAGTTCCTTAAGTCCGAGCTTTTCATCTGTTTTGGATTGGACCATATGCATTATTTATCCCTGCACTGAGCGATTTTTAAATATAACCCACTATGTCTCTTCACTTCTGCTACTTAAGTTACACGATTTTTAAAAAAAAGGGGCAGGGGGGATTTTATAAAAAGAAATGTTATTATTAATTATCAATAATAACTATCAAATTTTCAGACGTAAATAAAAAGTAACTATTCAGGTCAATTTATCTGACCTGATTTCTTGACTGGACTAACTGTTACTGTTTATCCATGGTGTCAGGTCTACACATTTTACAAAAACAATCTATGGTTTATAATCTGCTATAATTTATCGTGCAGTTAAATTAAAATTAATCAAACTTGTAAGGGACATGGATGGCAAGACCGTTACGAATACAATATCCTGGCGCATATTATCATG
>DRDE01000024.1 GCA_011040095.1 Nitrospirota bacterium | reverse complement strand
CCTCGCGGATATAGTGGGGCCGATATGTGAATCAGGAGATTTTTTTGCAAAGAACAGGGAAATAAACAGGCTGTCCCAGGGAGATCTTGTCGCTGTTATGAGCGCAGGCGCCTATGGGTTCTCGATGAGTTCGAATTATAACAGCAGGCCCAGGGTAGCGGAGGTGCTTGTCAAAGGCAGCGAGTTCTTCGTTATTCGTGAAAGGGAAACATATAAGGATCTCACAAAGGGGATGAAAACCCCGCAATTTTTAGGATAAAAGGCGCAAAGGCAGAAGACGAGGCATGTATTTAACAAAATGTTATAATGTTTTTATGATAATCTTTGTAGTTTTAAACTTTGTGCCTCCGCCCCTTTGTGCATGAGGAATCAACATGAAACTTGAGTTTACAAAAATGCATGCCCTCGGCAATGACTTTGTTGTTATTGACAACAGGCATGACGAGCTGAGAAGAATCGCCCGGCTTGCAATGAAGCTTTGTGACCGCAGATTCGGCATCGGCGCCGACCAGCTTCTGTTGCTGTGCCGCTCCGGAACCGCGGATTTCAGGATGCGTATTTTCAATGCGGACGGATCGGAAGTTGAAATGTGTGGAAACGGCATAAGATGTCTCGGAAAATATATATGGGACAATATACTTTGCTGCGAGGAAAGCGCTTATGCAAAGAAATACTGCGAGACCATAGATTCCATTGCCATAGAAACAATTGCCGGAATCAGGCATATACACAAGTCGGGCAACCTGTTCAGGATTGATATGGGAGAACCTGTATTCGAGCCGGAAAAAATACCTGTTGTCGCTGAATTCGTGCGAAAAAAATTAAAAGACGGCAAGATTATTGAGAGCCCGCTTAAAGCCGGCAATAAGACTTTTAAAATAACATGCGTTTCAATGGGCAATCCACACGCTGTAATATTTGTAAAAGACGTAAGTTCCGTCTCACTGAAACATTACGGTCCACTGATTGAAAATCACAGTCTCTTTCCAAACAGGACAAACGTTGAGTTCATAGAGATTATTGATGAACGCAATGTAAAGATGAGTGTATGGGAAAGGGGAGTCGGTGAAACAATGGCATGCGGCACCGGGGCTTCCGCATCAGCGGTTGCATCAGCGCTGTCCGGACTGACCGGCAGAAGGGTCGCTGTTCATTTGCCCTGCGGGAAACTCAGTATCCACTGGTCTGAAAAAGACAACCATGTTTATATGACAGGCCCGGCGGTCAAGGTGTTTGATGGGACGATTGACCTGTAACATTAAAGATAAAGTAACTATTCAGGTAGTTACAAGATAAAAAAGCAAAAGCAGGATTGAGAATTTTTCCCTGATTATAGGTTTGATTTTATGAAAATAAAGTGCCCGACCTGCAAACAGAAGACCGAATGGCAAAACAATCCGGTCCGGCCTTTCTGTTCTGAACGCTGCAAACTGATTGACCTCGGGGCATGGGCGTCAGGACAATACAAAATTGAAAATATACTTGAAGATGAAACAGCATCCCCTGAAATAGAAGAGGACGCCTGATTAACCCGGTTGAAAGATAGATTATAAAAATTAAATCATTACTCAGGGAGGGGAAAAATGCTTAATATGATAGTGTCCGGAGCTTCCGGCAGAATGGGAAGCCGGATTATTGCGCTTTCAAGGGAGATGGATGATATAAAACTCACCGTGGCATTGGAGCGTAAAGATCATGAGGAATCAGGGAAGGACATCGGTCAGGTCATCGGCATAGGCGCAATCAACATAAAAATAACGGACAGCATCACTGATATGAGTGAAAAAGGCGATGTGCTTGTAGATTTTTCGTCACCGTCAGCAACTATAGAATGTTTAAAATCCCTTTCGGATAAACCGATGCCTGTTGTTATCGGCACTACAGGCTTCAGTAAAGATGAAATAGAATATATAAAGTTGTATGCTCAAAACACTCCCTGTGTCTTTGCCCCGAACATGAGCGTGGGTGTAAACCTCCTGTTAAAAGTATTGTCCGACATAGCGAAGGTTACGGGTGATGACTATGACGTTGAAATTATTGAAGCCCACCATAGGTTAAAAAAGGACGCGCCTTCAGGCACGGCAATGAAAATGGCGCAGGTTTTGGCGTCAGCATTGAACAGGAGCCTGGAAGACACCGCTGTATATGCCAGGCACGGACTCATTGGTGAAAGGACACGGAAAGAAATCGGGATACAGACGGTTCGCGCAGGAGACATAGTTGGAGAACATACCGTTATATTCGGCGGGCTTGGTGAAAGGATCGAGATAACCCACAAGGCATCCAGCAGGGATACCTTTGCAAGGGGAGCATTAAAAGCCGCTCAATGGGTTCACAAACAGACTCCGGGGTTGTATGATATGCAGGATGTTCTTGGGCTGAAGTAGTCGGGATTTGAAGCAAGTGTAATTTAAACACACACGTTCCGCATCCATTTATTGACTATTCAGCCCACTGTCGTGTCAAGTGTAAGATGTCATTCCGGCTTGTCCGGAATCTTTCTTTATAAAGGATTCCCGACCCGCTTCGCTTGCGGGAATGACAATCCAAACAACCCGACAAATCAAGGTTGACACGACACTACGCATAAACGTAACTTCTCAAAAAGTTGAGGCAAAAAATCCTTTATTTAAATATCAGCTTACATTCCAGACATCCGTTATGCTATCTTTATCATATGAAGGTGGAAGTCAAATATCAAGGCAGGGTAGCAACCAGGCAGGACGTTGAATTTATCAAGAGATTAATTTTTGAGAATCCCGGAGATAGTTGTCGAGCATTATCGCAAAAGCTATGCAAGACATGGAATTGGGTTCAGCCTAATGGTGCATTACGGGATATGGTTTGCAATAAATAAAAACTGAAGAAACTCTTTATTGCTTCCACGACCAAAGCCCTCCGCCATATTCGACATGATCGAAACACTCGATCTTTGAATCTGGTACTTCAACCCAAAATCACTTTTAAAATTGCCATTACCCGTATATGAATAAACAAGTTTCGTTAATTCCCTGGCTTTCCGCCAAAATATCAAATCCTCAAATTTATTAGCTATCATTTCTTGATCCTTTCACTCAGAACTGTTTTGATATTTAGAACGTTTTGTATTATCTCCATCCGTAGTTTTGTCCCGTTTAATTCCCCGGGGCTTAAAAAGCAAGGGCTGTTTACCAACCGTCTTCCGGATCCTCTCAATCCTTTGTTTTCTTACTTTTGAACTTTGAATTCCGAACTTTGAACTATCTTCATCTTCAACCCGTATAATCACAGTCTCAAATCCTTCATCCGTCATCTCCTCAAATACGACCCTTCCAGTAGTTATCTCTATCACCCGTAACTCGTAACCCACAATCCGCCCTTCTGTTGGTCGTTCACCCGGAACCTGGAACCCGGAACCCGTATCACATCCCCAACCTTGATTATCCGGAGCTTCCTTCCGGAAGTCTTGATAACCGCCCTCTCATCCTGAGGGGAGATTTTGATGACGCGGATGTTTTCAACAGAATCGGCATAGACAGATGAACTCATCATAAATATTGATAAGCCGCAGATTAATGCTGATATATACAGATTTAAACAATGCCTTTTCATTTTCAAACTCCTTTTTAGCCGCTAAGGACACGAAGTAACACTAAGTTTTTCTTTATTTTTTAAAAAATATTCTTTTCTTAGCGCCCCTTCGTGTACTTCGCGGCTCATTACAAATCTATCGCCTTATCCTTGTTATCACTCCACCATGCTTTATATTCCGCCAGCTTGTTTTTTATCGCTGTGCCGTCATTTGCCCGTAAGTATTCCCAGAGTAATTTCTTTTCATCTGTTGCGCTTATCCCATAATACTTCTCCCTGTAATCCAGAAAAACATTCATACTGTTGTTGTTTTGCGAAATAAACCGGCCTTATTTTTCTGATTAATCTGACCTTTTCACATTAAACCGACAAGTAATCCGTGTTATTAAAGGGAGAAGCGATTATCGGGGCCATATCTTTTTGACATAGCTCAATAACGGTATAACGGGCATTGCGTTTTGATAAGAATACAAGGCAATCCATGCCGATCAGTTCTTCCGTAGAGAACTCATTTTGAGGCTCCTCGCCGAGAATAATAGTTATCCATCTGTAGAGGCGGCCCTGCTTTAAGCCTGATGGTTTTACAAACCCTGAGAACCTGTAGCGCTGTAGTTCACCGTCAGTTATGGTAAAGATGATACGGAGGAAAGGGCCGTGAGGCCCTGCACCCTCCCTTATCTGTGAGACCCTGGCATTATACCAGCCT
>DRDE01000023.1 GCA_011040095.1 Nitrospirota bacterium | reverse complement strand
AATATAACATTTTTATCGTCTTCAAATATAATTCTGTAATTCCCTGCACGTAGTCTTTTAAGGTTACCATATTTTCCCTTTAAAACTTTCACATTAACACTCCTGGAAGGTTTGACGGCATAAGTCTCTATCGACTGCAATATTATCGCCGCACTCTTCCTGTCTCCTTTATGAATTTTCTTAAATTGTTTGACAGCTTTCTCTGAGTACTTTATTTCCATTGTGTTATATCCAATTAATCCTCTTCCGGCAATGAAAAAGCCTCATATTCTTTTTCCGTCATTTCAAATTCAGGAGCAGTGATTTTTATCACTTCTTTATATTTGCCTTTTTTCTAATTATCTCAAATTCTTCTTTTGATAAGGGCAGTACAGAAACTCTCGGTTGTTTAATGAGTCCGATGTTATGTAATTTACTATCATTTTTTATTTGTTGTAATGATATTGATTGTTCAAATGTGTTAATCGGTTCAAAATCAATCGATAACCATACCTCACTTTTTGTAGTTTTATCATTGTACGGTAAGGTGCTCACTTTCATTATGCCGTATATTGATTTAGAAGACGGGCTATGATAGTAAAGCACTAAATCTCCTTTTTTCATTTGTGCGATATTATTCTTTGCCTGATGGTTGCGGATTCCATAGAGTTTGAAGACACCCTCAACCAAAACATTCTGCCATGAACGGATACGAAAAGGCGATTTGACAAACCAGTAGTTCATGACCCCTCAGTGTTGATTTTATTATTCTGCGCCTTGACAAGCTTTGGATACCGCCGGGCGTACCAGTTCTCGACCTCTGCAATGTCTTCATCATTCAGGCCATATGCCTTATAAACCAGGCGGTCTATCTCAATCTGCTCGTTTGAGGCATAATCATAGCGAGGATTCATCTTTTGTTTACTTATAACTGCCGAAACTAAGTGTTCAATCGGAGACAAAGATATATAATCAAAAACAATGTTAATCGGCTTTAGCCCCTCAACTTGGGTATGGACAGTATGGTTAATATAGTTCTTGACTTTGTATCTGACAAGTTTTGACGCTAACAGGCCTAATAAAATTAACTCGTTCCCCTTTTCTATGAAAATTGACATGCCCATGACATCATAGAGGGTGCCAGAACTTATCCTGAAAGTGGGAGCGTAATAACCGGTGTCAGAAAATGTTATGCTTTTCTCAAAATAAGTATCAATATTTCGAAAAACAGCACAAGGTGTTGTATTATAATGAGGCTTAACTTCCTTTTGGTCCCCTTTATCTTTAAGCTTCTGCGCAATCGTATATGTCTTCATCCTCTTTACGGCCCACTCGCTCCAGTCAATGTAATAATTCGTGGGCACATAATAGTTTGGCATCCAGCCTTCAGCAGAATCGGATTCGCCGCCTTTGTCATACGGCAAAATATAACGTCCATCAAAATATCTACTGGACTTTGGGTTCTTAGAAATGCCTTTTTCAATAGTGTCTATTCGTAACTTCTCGTTTATAATTATTTTCTGTATGTCATCATCCGTCAAAAGAAAATCCTTAAAATCATCAATGCTTCGGTAAGTACCTCGTGCTTCGGGATTCTGGAATAGGTAGGACTCATTGTCTCCTGTCTGTAAACCGACCTTCACCTCAGCTATCTGATCTAACTTTGCCAGCTTGAGCCTCTTGACATTGAGACTGATTTTTCTCACCTGAACAGACTTGCCGCCAAGGTCAACGTATTCTACTGAGGCACTTTTATCATTCATCAGTGCAAACAGTGTCGGTGATGCCACAAAGAACGGAAGATTGGAATTAGTCTCGATCAATTCCTGAGGGTAATAATAGATGGCATATTCAGGGCTTGAGATGCTCGCCCTTTTTTTAAATCCCTCTGTCTTGTAAAGAATCTCAAGAAACCGCTCATAGTCATCGTAAATGCTAACATTGGTCATATCAACCATTTGGCAGTGATGACCAGCGTCTATGGTTATTTGATCTGCTGGTCTTCCCGGAGAGAATACGTTTCTTTCGCAAATGATGATCGCCGTATTGACCGTGGCCTTGAAGGTGTCAGGATGCACTCGGATCATCTTGTGAATATAATTGCGCATCATCTGCTGACGAAGAGGGAAGTGCGTTTTGATTGTCATGAAGGTGTCAGAAACTATATAGGCAAGGATGCCCTTGTTTTTGAGAGGTGTAGTATTTTCTCCGTTACCGAGGAACCGGGCAATAAAGGCTCCATAAGGGTCTTTCTTGCCCAGCTCAAGTCTATTCTTAACCTTAACGGAAATATCCTTGCCGCCATACGGCGGATTGCCGATTACGATATCAAAGGGCTGATGTATCAGTTCAGGAAAGAACAGATCGAGATTGAAAAATGGAGCGCAGAGATTGGCATGCTGAAACCATTGCTTTAATATAACCTTATTCCGAATGCTCTCGGACTGCGGGTCTTTAAGCTTCTTGCCGGTAGCCCGTTCAGAAAAATTAGGGAAATACGTAGCCAAAATCTCACTAATCTCTGAGGCTATCTGTTCCTTCTCATCCCTTGAAAGGTTGGGCCTGTAGTACTTCTCTTTAGCATCCCTCAGATGTGCAAAAACAGTTTCATCAAATAGGCCGATGTCCAGATCCACCAAAGAGTCAGCGCAGATGATCTTCGTTTCAATATTAGGAAGCGGGATAATATGGTAATTTTCTTCTGGCTTTTTCAGGTCAATCTGCTGTTCGATCAGAAGAGTTATGAAAAATCTTAGCTTGGTTATAAGCACGGCCAGCGGCTGATTGTCTATGCCGTATATGACATTCTTGATAATGCCGAGCTTCCGGGGATAGTCTTCCAAGTGCTGTTCAAGAATCTTCGCAAAGTTGTTGCGCTGAAACTT
>DRDE01000022.1 GCA_011040095.1 Nitrospirota bacterium | reverse complement strand
TTCCGAGGTCAGGAAAAGAGCGGAGGTAAAGATTTCAGATATTGATGAAAGAATAAAAAATCTTCAACAGATCAAAAAGTCTCTTTTGAAGTTATCAGAAGCCTGTCAGCGTTCATGCCCCATAAGTGAATGCCCGATTCTGGAGGCATTGGAAAAATAAAAAAGGTTCCCTGAACCTCAAATAGTTCAGGGGGAAAGGAGGTGAGGATATGACCGGTAAACATAAGATAGAGATATTCAGCGCGGGATGTCCGGCTTGCGGGGAGACAGTCAAACTGCTTAATCAGATTGCCTGTGAATCCTGTGAAGTCAGTGTGCTGGATATGAATAAACCTGAAGTTGCGGAACGGGCCGGGACACTCGGAATTCACTCTGTGCCGGCTGTAGTTGTTAATGGCAAAGTGGCAGATTGCTGCGCGGGACGCGGCCCTGATGAGACTGCGCTGCGAGCTGCTGGAATTGGCGGCAAGCCGTTGTCCTGACCGAACATTGAGCAGGGAGCACAATTTTGTGTTTCCCTGCTCACCCGCTCACACAGATATTTAACAGATATTTAAGGGTAATATGCAATATAAAGCTGAACATAAAACCGTGGATATCCAGACAGGCTGCTGCACTTTCAATTGACATAAAAGGCAAAGGGGAACAGCAAATAAGAGCGGAGAGACTTCTTGTAGCTGCCGGACTCAGGGCAAATACGGGAGATCTTGATATTGATAATTCGGGTGTTGAGCTGGATGAAAAAGGCTTTAATGAACTACCCCGCAGCAAGCTGCGAGGTATCAAGTCTGTCATTCCGGCTTGTCCGGAATCTTCCTGTATCAAAGATAGATTCCGGACAAGCCGGAATGACAAAAATGACGAAAACTATTGAAACCCCGAAGCAAGCTTCGAGGAATTCTTTTGATTAAGGTAAACGATCAGTTACAAACGTCACAGACCAATATCTATGCAGCAGGGGACGTGACCGGCTTAATGCCTCTTGAAACTGTGGCGGCAAAACAGGGAAACATCGCGGCTCTGAACATGTTTGAAAACGCGGGCAGGACGATTAATTACCTTGAAATACCCTCTGCTGTTTTCACTTCTCCGGAAGTCGCCTCAGTAGGAATGACCGAGAAGGAGTACGCGGAAAAATACAATGTCTGCCTGTGCAGGACAATATCGTTTGAGCATGTGGAAAAGGCGGCCGCCATAAAAGATAGAAGTGGATTGATAAGGATGGTTCTTGATCCAAAGACAATGGAAGTTATCGGGGTACATATAATAGGCCCCATGGCAGCAGACATAATTACCGCCGCAACTTATGCAATAAAGAATAAAATGACTGTTTATGACATCAGAGACACGGTGCACGTATTTCCTACATTAAGCGAGGTCATCAAGAAGGCGGCACAAAGCTTTGACCAGAGTCCAGATGATATGGCCTGCTGTGTTGAGTAAAAAGTAAATATTCAAATATTCCTTGGCCAGTACATAATTACAGATACACCCAGAAGGCAGATCAGCCCGCCGATAAGGTCGTATCTGTCAGGAGTGATTTTATCAATCTTCCAGCCCCAGAGTATTGACAGCACGACAAAAATACCGCCATATGCCGCGTAGACCCTGCCGAAGTGCGCGGGCTGAAAAGGCGGTATTATTCCATATATTATCAGGATTATAGCTCCTGCACCGGCAACCCGGATGCTTTTCCCTTCACGCAGCCAGAGCCAGACAAGGTATCCTCCACCTATTTCGCATAAACCGGCAAGTATAAACAACGTAATCGACTTCGCAATAAGTATTTGGCCTCCTTAAATCGGTTAGTTCATCATGGTAGAGGCGTCATTTAAAAACATCATTCTTTTAACGTTTAAATTTACTGTGATAAATTTGATAAATCCTCTCAGTACCCTTGTGGTACATGGGTTCAACCGTCCTGCACATCATGATATGGCGTCAATGTCTTATCTATTTTGAACACCTGCCCCGCGGTTCAAGTTCTGAAGAACTTTGCGGGGGTTTGAACGGGGCATGGAATGCCCCTACCCGCCTATCTTCGACATTGCCTGAAGAAATTCAGAGGAAGCAGCGCTTTCATGCAAAAGATGCCGTTGTGGTTTAACTTTGATCGCATCGTAGAACAACTGTTCTATCTCAATATCAGATGCCCCGCTCCTCATTGGAGTTTTTATATCAATCTCGACTTGCGAAAAAAGGCAAGGCCGTATTTTTCCGTTTATTGTAAGTCGCAGTCTGTTGCAGGCTCCACAGAAGTGGTCACTTATCGGGCTTATTATGCCGATGACACCTCTGGCGCCTTTAAGCCTGAAATTCCTTGACGGGCCTTTACCCCTGAAATTTAGACGTTCCAGACTGCCAATGGCAGATATTCTTTCCAGGACTTCCTTTGAATCAATACATCTGTCCTTTCTCCACATCTCATTTTTACCCACAGGCATAAACTCAATAAACCGTACATGATAATCTTTTTCGAATGTTAAAGAAGCAAAAGACAATATTTCATCATCATTCAGCCCGCGTATAGGCACGACATTTATCTTTATTGGCGTAAGTCCAGCTCCTTCAGCCGCTTCTATAGCTTGCCAGACCTTATTGATGTCTCCTCCACCTGTTATTTTTTTATATTTTTCAGTATCCATCGTGTCCAGGCTGATATTCACGCGGTCAAGGCCCGCTTTTTTCAGTCCATTGGCAAGTCCTGCCAGCATAATACCATTAGTAGTGAGACTCAGGTCATGTATCCCGGTTTTTTTTATCGATGATATAAGAAACGCTACATTTTTCTTCATAAGGGGCTCACCCCCTGTGATACGTAC
>DRDE01000021.1 GCA_011040095.1 Nitrospirota bacterium | reverse complement strand
GGGCGACGCATATCAACCCCGGAATTGGCGACCGCATTACGGTAAACATCTTCAGGCAGCTCCATGTTTTTGGAGCTGAAGGGGTCTATTGCAGGCAGAATATACTCTGTCAGATTAACATTCAGATCAGGCGGAACAAATTCTTTCAGGGTAAAAACAACCGCGTCATAGGATTCAATATAGGGTCTTATAAAATTCCACAATTCCGGATTGGGATCAGAGCTGTCTATATGACACCTCCATATCCATTTCCCCTTTTTGTTTTTATTAAAATACCGGAGCGCCGCGGGTTGGGGGTCGTGCACTATAAACACATCATAGTCTGATGTGAGCAATTCAGCGCTTTTCCGGTTATGTTGGGTGTAGATATGTTTTATATCATCCGTAAGGTCAAATTCCTGCCCCTGGATGGCATTGTGAAAAGACTTTGTAATGGAAAAGAATTCCTGGTCCCCGTGTATGATCCTCCAGTCGGCCTGCACCTTGAGGGCTTTCAGAATGGGGATCTCGCGGGAAAGCAGCTCAGCCACTCCACCACCGAACGGTGTTGCATTAATGTGGCAGATCCTGATGTTACGTAAATCCGCGGCAAGCTCCAGCAGCTCATCAATCAGATCATCTCCGACAAGAGGCCTGAAATTTTCTATTTGTGTTGACGGCGCACAACAATAACGACCGATCTTGATTTGTTCAAGCATGAATACCTCCGTTTAATCTTCCTTGTTATCCATTACCTGTTATTGATTCTTTGTAGTCCCTCAGCCAGACAATATGCTCCCTTTCTTCCTTTATAATCTCATCAATAATCTTTTTTTCAGTTACTACATCCCTCAGGTTGTAAAAATAAAGCAGGGTTTCTTTTTCAAAGGAAAGGGCAAAGTTAACGGCTCCAACCACTGACTTTACATGTTCAAGGGGGGGAAGGGATTTTTCCTTGCCAAGGAAAAATTCCGATTCAACAATCGCCCTCAAATATCTTGAGACCTCTTCCCGGTTTTCAAGTCTTTCATCTTTTACTTTCCCCTGAATATCCGAGAATATCTTTTCGTGCGTCCGCTCCTTGAAAGCAAGCATCTCAAAAAGCCCTCTGAGTTTTTCGTCATTTTCAAATCTCCTGGACATGGCAGTATAAAATTCATATCCAAGCCTTTCCGTCTGCAGGGCAAGTTCGACAATCTCACCTATGGAAAATACCATAACACCTCCTCTTTTTTTGAAGAATCCAATCTTTTTCCGTATTTCATAAACATACTACCACCCTTCTGAAGTGATAACAGAAAAATGGTTCTGCTGTTATTCAAAGCCATGAATCTCAGTATATATGGATTCAGGAGTGCACAGAGCACTCCATCTCTCACATACCACCGCACATCCGGCCTCCTGACAGAGCTTCTAAAAAGGCCGTCAGATCGTTTATTTCATCCTCATTCCAGCTCTCATTTCTTATGTCGATAATAACCGGGGACACATCTCCAACAAAGTCTTCTTCATATGGGTCACTGATACCTGAAACTGTGCCCTTGACAACAAATTCCACTGCATCCCTGATACTGCTGTACTTGCCGTTATGCATATAGGGACCGGTGCAGAGTAATTGCCGGAGGGGCGGGGTCTTGAATTTACCGATATCGGAAGTGTCGGATGTCACATAATACCTGCCTAAATCATAACCCTCATATTCCGGCAGTTCACTGTTCGGGAAGAGCGGTTCTCCGGTGGCATCGTTTGTCCCTGTTTCATAGCCCTCGCGGAAAACACCGATATTGTGAAAGCCGGTATCAGGAGGATTGTCGTAAGTGGTGTCAGTAAACAGAGGCTCCGGATGGCACGCTGTGCAATTGCCCTTTCCTTCAAATATTTCCAGCCCTCTGATCTGCTCATCAAAAAGCGTCCTTGTGTTGCCAGCAGCATAGAAATCATATGGGGAATTAAATGCCAGTACGGTTCTCTCGTAGGATGCGATAGCCTTTCCTACTGCCTGAAAGACCACAGGAACTTCATAAGAGGTGCCTATGTACTGTTCGACTTCGGGAAATGCCCCGAACAATTCGTTCCTGTATGCGCTGAGCACGTAGGTGACCACATTTTCAGGGGTGTTGTTCATCTCCAGTGGGTCCTGAACAGGCCCCAGTGCCTGAGCCTCAAGGCTGGTGCCCTGAAGGATTTCTCCTGTGACAGGGTCTGTCAAATACTGCGCCCTTCCGTCCCAGAACTGGCTGAGCAGGTAGGCTGTATTGAATACTGTCGGGGAATTACGTTTTCCCAGGCGATCATATACACCCTCAGAGCGAATCCGTGCATCGGAAAAGCCAAGCATCGGGCTGTGGCATGTGCTGCATGCAACCCGGCTTTTACCGGCATCCGGATTCGACAGGTTTCGATCCATAAAAAGTCTCTTGCCAAGATGAATCTTTGCAGAGGTAAGTGGATTAGATTCCGGGACCGGCGCCGCAGGTATGGCTCCCCCTTCCATCATCCTGGCAACACCATAACTTGCAATGCCTAAGATTAACGCCAATGCCAGGATAAGGATACTGATATGAATTCTTTTCATCATGACACACCTCCCACTTTTTAGAGCGTTAAATACCTCTCTCAAAAATTGCTTTCAGATAATAACCTCATCTGCTTTCCGGTTGTGGTTTTAATAAGCTTCTACACCATTTTCAGAAACATTTTTATCACCCCCTGTTTAAGCAGGGTCTGTTTATAAACAGACTCTAAGTAGTGTCTGTTTATAAATTGCCGTTTTTTTGTTTTTGTCATACCCGAAGTCTGTAATCGGGTATCCAGAAGTCTTTAAAAACACTGGATTCCCGCCCAAAGGACCGCGGGAATGACAGCTTAATTATTGAGTTTATAAACAGACTCTAAGTAATTAATAAGCTATTATTATCTCTTTGTCAAATAGAAAAAATATTTTTCTTATTATTCCCGGTTTTTAATTTATCATCCGTCTTTTCATGTATCCCGTTTGTACTATCCTCCATCATCTCGTATTTCGCCTGCTCGATATCCTCAAACTGCCTGTTCTTATATCCCATGTAAAAGGCTATCACAGCGCATATGAATAACCCTGAAGAGATGCCGAGAAGAACCCAGTAAGCAATATGCACCCTAAGCGCCTCCATAGCTTTTTATATATTCGATTATATATCCGATTTCTTCATCAGATAGCCGTCTCCCGAAATCCTGCGGCATGACATCAGCCGGATAATCGTCATCCACCCATGCATCGGGAATGACTATGGATTCGTATATAAAATCCTCGTCTGCGATAACGGTCATCCCGTCCATTTTCATTTTGCCGCCGTAGAGTCCCTTCCATGTCGGACCGGTGCTTCCTGTGCCGTCTGTAGTATGGCAGCCGAAACAGCCGTTTGCCTGTATCAGCTTTAAACCTTTTTTGGCGTCCTCACTCAACCCGTCTGTCTCTTCCGCTCCAGGGAATACCCCCTGCTTGATTTTCCCGGGATCATTGCCGAGGCTTACCAAAAAAGCGGCAAGGTCATGTGTCTGTTTTTTTGAGAGATATGAATAAACAGGCATTATGGACTTTGGCTTTACAGAGCAGGGGGAGACGATATGCTTGATATGCCACTCCATAGAAGGTATCCGCTTTCCGACACGGGTCAGGTCAGGCCCGTTCCGCTGTGTCCCCCACAGGGGAGGTTTCATATAATAAAAATCGCCCGGCATGGAGATATCCTCCACCCTGTTTCCTTCCCATGCGCCGGGAATATCCTGGGGTCTGACAAACATGGTGTGGCAGCCTCCCTGGAAACATCCCTCTGCTATGGCAATCTTATATCCTGCATAAGGCCCTCCGCTCAGTCCGCTTCCGGACTCTGTGAGGATTTCCCCCTGTTTCCAGTTCCAGGCATCATCACTGGGTATGCCGCCCCATCTCTGGATAAGAGGAGGCGACAGGTAAGCGCCGAGCGCCATAAGGACAAAGACGACCATTACCCCTCCCCAAATATAATATACGTGTCTTTTGACTGTTCCGGGCCCTGCAAACCTGTCGGAAAAATTCACCCACAAAACAAATGCAGCCAGAGCTATAGCTGCAAAACCCGCGATAAGCCAGTAAGCCTGAGGGGCATCGGCATACTCTGTCCAGTGTCTTGCATACTCACTTTTCGCATACACGCGGGCAGGCAGCGCTGTCCAGAATGCCGATGCATACAGGAATGTCCTGCAAAGTTTCATCCGCTCTCCGCCTCCGGCACTTCTTCGGATTCCCCGTCTATGAAGGGCTTCCCTTTTCTTAAGGTCATAAAGATGTTGTATGCAAAAATCCACATCCCCAGGACAATAAAACCACCGGCAATGGTGCGGGCCGCACGGAGCGCCTTCAATGGCCCGGTCATCTCGTAAATCGTGCTGCCAAGTTGATTGACCCCATAGCCCATAACGATCCCGGACATTGTAAATATTGTCCAGAATGCAGGGATACCAACTGCAAGCAGCCAGAAATGCCAGGAGGCAAGTCTCCGGCTCCAGATCTGACGCCCGGTCACCCGGGGAATGATGTAATAGACCGCAGAGATTGCATAGAGCGTAAACGCACCCAGTATTGCAATGTGCGCATGTGCAGGCACCCACTCGGTGAAATGGATAAACCAGTTAAACATACCGGAGGTCTGGAACGCGCCCTGAAGGCAGGTGATGAGATAGAAGACAGTTCCTATGGCTGCAAATCTCAGCGGATAGCTCTTTATAAAGCGCTCCGGATTATGGCGGGGAGTCATTATAAAGTTTGTCACAGCAGCAAAG
>DRDE01000020.1 GCA_011040095.1 Nitrospirota bacterium | reverse complement strand
GTGTAATTATATCCTGAACAGGCACGTCAAAGGTAACCGTTCTCAGGTCAACCTTTACAATCTTATCAATAACAGGCCAGATGATTATCAGCCCGGGCCCTTTAATAGGTATCAGCCTGCCGAGCCTGAAGACCACCCCCCTTTCGTATTCACGAAGAACTTTGATTGCGCTTGCAAGGAAATAAATAATCACGACAATCGCAAATATTAATCCTGAAAAACCTATCTGGGGCATTTTATACCTCCTTTTTTTCTGAAAGACTGTTCACAGTTATCGGTTTACGGTTCACGGTTTTTTTGAACAACTGTTCAACTGTCAACAGGTAACCGTAAACCGTTGTTTTTCGTTAACCGTCAGCCGTGAACGGTTATATTAAATTTTTGTTTAATGTCTTACTTTAAGTTTAAGATTCTCTACCTTTTCAACAACAACTTTTTCACCTGTCTTTACAGGCTCATCACTGTAGGCCGTCCATATTTCACCATGTACAAATACCTGGCCGCTTTTGTGTATGTCGGTCCTGGCCGTGCCTTCAAGACCGACAAGCCCCTCGGCTCCGGTCACGGGCTTTCGTCTGTAGGCTTTCACTGCGAGGGACACGGTTAAGCCGAAGAATAATGTGGTAAGTATAACGGCAGGGAGAATGACCTTTAATGAAAGCCTGAAAAACGGAAGCGGCGAATCAAAAAGCATCATGGACCCTATAAGCATTGATATTAACCCGCCGATTGTCAGCATGCCATATGATGTAACCTTGATTTCAAGAATAAAGAGGACTATCGCAAGGACAATCAGAAGCAGTCCGGCATAGTTTACCGGCAGGGTCTGGAATGAATACAGGGCCAGAATCAGGGACAGTACCCCGATCACCCCGGGGAATATGGCCCCCGGACTTGTCAGCTCAAAGAATATGCCGTAGAAACCGAGCAGCATGAGCAGGTAAGCTACATTCGGATTACTGATAAGGTCTAATATCTTGTGCCTCAGGCCTGTTTCCCTGCGAACAATTTCAACGCCTTTGGTATTTAATATCTGTTTGCCGATGGATGTATCCACTTCTTTGCCGTCTATGGTGTTTAATAATGTTTTAAGATCAGGAGCCACAAAGTCTATTACATTTAATTTGAGGGCTTCCTGTTCAGTTATGGAAACGCTTTCTCTCACGGCCTTTTCAGCCCATTCAGCGTTTCTGTTCCGTGTTTCAGCCAGAGACTTTATGTAAGCGGCGGCATCGTTCACAGCCTTTTCAGCCATTGTCTTATCCATTTTGCCGCCAATGCCGACAGGATGGGCAGCCCCGATATTTGTGCCCGGCGACATAGCTGCAATATGGGCGGAGAGGGTAATGAACACGCCTGCGGAGGCGGCCCTTGCGCCGCTCGGGGAAACATAAACCACAACAGGGACCTGGCTGGCAATTATTTTTTTGACAATCAACCTCATAGATGTGTCCAATCCACCGGGTGTATCAAGCTCGATTACAAGGGCTTCCGCTTTTTCCATTACTGCCTGATCGATACTCTTTGATATAAATTCCGACATTACGGGATTGACAATCCCCTCAACAGTAATTACGGTTATGCCGGCCTCCGAGGGCTGCACAAAAAAAGGTGCGATAAAAAGGATTAAAATCAGAAAGAAAATTTTCCTTGCCATTTAGAAATTATAACTTTAGCAACATTGCTATTGTCAAGGCTTTTCAGAGTATGATATTATTAATTTCATTTAATGGATGTACAGATTGAATATAACCGTTCACAGGGTGCAGGGAACAGTTGTCAGGGTGCAGAATGAAATTTGAAAGATTCAGATGTGTGGAAAAGAACAGTGCGGTTGATCGTTGATATTTAAAAGGAGCTGTCACATATTGATGATATCTGGATTTAAGGATCAAATTACTCGCTCAGGTTTGTCAATGCCAGACAATATAGCGTTTGTTCTTTCTGCGCCCTGCGCCCTGACAACTGCTCCCTGTGAACTGTTACAATTGAATATATGCTGAAAATTAACGAAATCTTCAAAAGCATTCAGGGAGAATCCACATATGCGGGACTCCCCTGTACCTTTGTCAGGCTTGCCGGCTGCAACCTCAGATGTACATACTGCGATACGAATTATGCCTACTATGACGGCAAGGAACTTTCCGATGATGAAATAGTATCCAAGATCGAAGAATACGGCGTCAGGTGTGTTGAGTTTACAGGGGGAGAGCCATTGCTCCAGGAAGAGACCCCCAAATTGTTAAATATCCTTCTTGATAAAGGCTATGATGTGCTTGTTGAGACAAACGGTTCCATCTGTATCGGCTGCCTTGATAAAAGACTCAACATAATCATGGATTACAAGACCCCGAAAAGTGGAATGAGTGAAAGGATGAGGCCGAAGAACCTTGATTTTTTAAAACCTACGGACCAGATAAAATTCGTTCTTATGGACGAATCCGATTATAAGTGGGCAAAAGATGTAATCAGTACCAATAACCTGCTTGAGAAGTTTGAAAACATCCTTATGTCTCCTGCCTACGGTGAACTCCCGCCCAAGTCCCTTGTAACCTGGGTGCTGCAGGACAACCTCCGTGTAAGAGTACAATTACAGATACATAAATACATCTGGGCCCCTGATGAACGTGAAGGGGTCTGAGAAAAGCAGAGCACAGAACACAGAACACAGAACACAGACTGATAATCCCCCCTCCCCCCCCTTTGCTAAAGGGGAGGGATTTGAAACATTCAGCGAAGAGCTGAGAGGGCTTAGAGAAGATAATCTTTTCAGAGAATTTACCTGCATCGAGTTATCCCCCGGTTCAAAAATATCAATAAAAGGAGAAATGTTTCTGAATTTTTCTTCAAATGATTATCTCAATCTGTCATCTAATCCTGAGATTGTAAAGGCTGCAATAAATGCCTTGAAAAAATACGGCCTTGGTTCAGGCGCATCAAGACTTCTGAGCGGCACATATGCTTCCCATAAAAAACTTGAAGAACGAATAGCTGAATTCAAAAGCACACAGGCTGCAATAGTGTTTAATACGGGTTACGCTGCCAATACAGGCATAATACCTGCCATAGCAGGAGCGGATGCCGTAATTTTCAGCGATGAACTCAACCATGCAAGTATAGTCGACGGCACAAGGCTTTCAAAGGCGGGTGTGAAAATTTACAGGCACAGGGATATTAATCATCTTGAGTCCCTTTTAAAGAAATCCTTTAAGAGTAAATCCGTAAAAAGAAGACTGATAATTACCGAGACTGTTTTCAGCATGGACGGAGACATTGCGCCGCTGAACGACCTGGTTTCAATAAGCAGGAAATATGATGCATTACTGATGGTTGATGACGCGCACGGAATGGGGACGCTTGGAAAAACGGGCAGGGGAGGGCTTGAGCATTTCGGCATTAAACCGGACGGCATTATTCAAATGGGGACATTGAGCAAAGGCGCCGGATGTTACGGCGCTTTTGTGGCCGGCAAAAAGGATTTAATAAATTTATTGATTAACAGGGCAAGGAGTTTTATATATTCCACGTCCCTTCCTCCTGCAGTGTGTGAAGCAGGCATTAAAGCAATTGATATCATAGATTCAAGGTCGATTAATTCAAGAAAACGATTGTGGAAAAACAGGGACCGGCTTTATCAGGGACTTAAAAGTCTCGGGTATGACACACTCGATTCAGAGACTCCGATAATACCCCTATTGGCAGGCAATGTGAAGGATACTTTGAAAATGGGGAGATATCTTTACAGAAATAAAATACTTGCGCCTGCCATCCGGCCTCCGACAGTGCCGGAGGAAAAGTGCAGGATACGATTATCGGTGACTGCCGGACATACGGATGAGGATATTGATTTGGTTCTGGAGATTTTGGGGAGACCTTAATATTGCAAAAACGTGGCCGGAGTTAAAAATCTCCATAGGAATCACTAATAACTCAGATGTTCTTCAGGGGCAATCTGATCGTAATAGCAGCGCCCTTCCCCTGCTTACTCTCAACGGAAATGGTGCCCTGGTGCTCCTGAACAATCATTTTGGCAAATGTGAGGCCAAGTCCCGGGCCGTATATCTTCGAGGTAAAAAGTGGGTCAAAGATATACTTGATTTTATCCTCCGGTATACCCTTGCCGGTATCGGATACGGTTATCTCTACCTGTTCATTTCTTGTGAGACTGGAAATCTTCAGGAGCCTCGGCGTTTTCTCCATTGCCTCTACAGCATTTCTGATAAGATGGGCAATGGCTGTTGTTACCCTGTTACTGTCCAGGAATATTAATGGAGGCTTGTCCATTAACTCAAGTTTAAACTCTATTTCCCTCTCTCCCAGTTCCTTTTTAAATGATTTGACGACTTCATTAACGATGTTGTTGACATTTGAGGGTTCCGGATGAGATGCACCCATTGTCTTTAACTCGACGATTTGCCTGACCATATTTTCCACCCTGGCTACATCGTCAATAATCAGCTTTATATATTCCTTGTTTGGATCATCCTGTGGAAGTTTCTTATAAATCTTTCGCGCAAAACCTCCGATAGACGTGAGAGGGTTTCTTATCTCATGCGCTACCGCATCAATCATTTTTTCAAGTGATACCGACCTCTCCTTCTCGGTGGCTTTTTCCCTTGCCGCCTTCATGGCAAGAACCGCATCAGGGGCTTTATCAAAATCCCCCTTGCATTTTTCCGAGCAGAAATAGTAGCTGGCCCCGTTATAAGAAGAAGTGAAAATTCCGTCTTTCTCCCTGATTGCCATGCCGCAAACCGGGTCTTTTACCTCTATCATTTCATGTCCTCCAGAACAGCTCTCCGGCTTTGGCGCTCTGCCCCGGATGAAGAGTTTTTTCTTGCCGGGAGTAAAGACGGGCAAGGCATTTATTGCCCTGCCCTTACTTCAACGCTCCGGTTACAATCCCACGGGTATTAATGGTGGTTGTACTCATGGCCGCCTGTTTCCTTAACATACTTTTCAGGCTCTTTCTCAAAGTTTTCCTTGCAGCCGGCTGAACAGAAATAATAAGTCTCTCCCTTGTAGGCGGTTGTTGCGCCGGCCTTGCTTTCTTCAATATCCATATTGCAGACAGGATCCTGTGCCATAATATCACCTCCTTTCTCCAAACTTTTCTTGTCTTTTGATTTACTTGCTTATTTATACAATACCCCCCTATGCCATGTCAAGAATAAAAAAGCGATTTCGGTAAATCAACTTTTTTGAAACCCGGAGGATTAACCGGTTTTCCTGAACCTGGTGATTAAATCCATGATTTCCTCTATCTTTTTTTGTTTTTCAACCGCTGATTTGCCTTTTAGCGTGTGTGTAACACATCCTTCAAGATGCCTCCTGAGTATCTTGCCCTCAACCCGCGATACCGCCCCGATAATGGAATGTAACTGGGTCAGAATATCCACACAATATCTCTTTTCCTCAATCATTTTCCGGACCCCGCGTATCTGGCCCTCGATCCTTTTCAGGAAAACCAGTTGTTCTTCGTGGGTAATAAGCTGTTTTACCATATCCGTTTTTTTCATGAATCACCTGTTTCCTCTTTTTGTTTTCTTATACAATACCCCGGTATACTATGTCAAGAATAAAATCAGGGGTTACCGGCATTCCCGAACTTCAATAAGATTCCACGTACTGTTTTTGCCTGTTTTATCCTTTTTTTTCCGTCAATTGGTAAGGCAGCTCAATTATCATCTCCGTGCCCACACCCATTTGAGTGGCTATATCAATCCTGCCCTGGTGTCCCTCGATGATTTTCTTTGCTATAGGCATCCCGAGGCCGGTTCCAACGGGCTTCTTTGTGTAGAATGGAACAAAAATGTTATCGAGTGTTTCCCTGTCCATGCCTGAGCCATAATCCTTAATCCTTATAATCAGACCATTCTTCCCGTGTGCTGCAGCGACTGTGACTTTTTCACCTTTACCTGAGGCGTCAATAGCATTGCTTATAATATTTATAATCGCCCTCTCCATATGGGCGCTGCCGATTAAGGCGTTCAGGGGCTCTTCCGGCAGATCGGTTGACAGTGTTACCTTCTGTCTTTCGGCCGTTGTCTTGCAAAAAACACATGCACGATTGATAATGCCTCTGACATCTTCCTCTTTGAAAGTCAACCGGATCGGTTTGGCAAAATCCAGCACGTCATTCACTATCCTCTGCATGTTCCTGGCTGAATCCGTTATCGCCTGCAGCGCATTATCCATATTCCCTTTTCCATCCCGGATACGTTTTGTGAATCCCAGTATTGTAAGAAGCGGATTCTTTAAATCGTGCACAATGGTTGTAGCGACCCGGCCAATGCCGGCAAGATAGCGATTCTTTTCGGATTGTTCCCGGTGTCTCCTCTCACGGTCCACAAGAAATCCTGCAAGACATGCAACAACAAACGCAAAGAAACCCGAAAGCAAAATCAGCAATAGCCTGTTCGTAGAGAAAAAAGGATATTTCCATATTATAAAAAAGTACGGAAGATATACAACAGTAAGGGCTGCAAAGGTTAAAACAGCGCCTCTCAAACCAAATACAAGGGCTGCCAGGAGAAGCGGGATATAGTGAAGCTGCGTCTGGATTT
>DRDE01000019.1 GCA_011040095.1 Nitrospirota bacterium | reverse complement strand
GGATGTTGAAATCGCATGAAATGCATTACATCCTGCACCCGGGCAAAGGGGACATGAGTTATGAAGATTTTGTCAACAAACAATATGAAACTCCCGTAATGCCGCGGGAAGAAGAAAGGCCGACTGTCCTGATTGTTGATGATGACAGGACATTCCGTAAAGGAACAGGCTTGGCATTAAAGGATTACTATAAAGTATTGCCTGCCGAAAACGGGACAACGGCCCTGAAAATTGCTGAAGAAAACAGGGATATTGACGTTATACTCCTGGATATTGTAATGCCTGATTACAGCGGCATAGATTTATTGCCGATGCTGCAGGAAAGAGTGCATGAGGCGGAGATCGTTATTATTACAGCCCATAATATTACCGGGATCGCAGTTAATGTCCTGCACCTGGGGGCCTGTATTTTTTTAACTAAACCTTTTATCGAGAGCATATTATTAAAGAGTGTTGCAGCGGCGTTACGGACAAAGGTATTGAAGAAATATCTTAATGAGTTAGGCGAAATAATCAGTTGCGACCGGCCGGAATTCCCCTTTGACCTGAAGTTTAATATGCTGGTAGAGTTCTATAAATCATCAGTGCAAAAAGGTGTGCCGGTTACACTCGGACAGGTTTATACCATATTCCCTACATTTGCCGGATGCGGGCATCCGGAAGAGGAAAAATTACCAATGGATATTGATCCGAAATATCTGCTGGATTGGCTGGCATATAACTTATCCCCCAATGAACCGACAATACACTGAACTGAATTGAATAACCCTGAAAGCCCTAACCGGTTTCCGAAGCCGGCAGATAAATTATAAACTTTGTGCCTCTGCCGATTTCGGATTCCACGTCTATTATGCCCGTATGCATTTTTATGACTATATCGTACACAATCGACAGCCCCAAACCGGAACCGTCGGGTTTGGTCGTAAAAAAGGGATCAAATATTTTTTTCAGTTTATCCTCTTCAATTCCGGGACCGGTGTCTTCAATTTCAATTTTTACGCCAATGCATTCTTTGCCTGTATCTTTGTGAATAAATTTGCATCCGGAAGAGGCAACGGTAATTCTGCCTCCCTTCGGCATTGCCTGAATCGCATTCAGGATCAGGTTAAAGAATGCCCTGTTAAGGCGCAAAGGCTCACAAGTGATTGCAGGAAGACTATCCTGAAGTCCCGGAACTATATTGATCTGCTGGGCCATGCCTTTACCCTTAAACAGATGGATAACTTCTTTCAGTAGTTTGTTGACATCGAGACTCTTTTTCTCAATTATTGTTTCATCGTGAGGGGCTGCAAAGGCATATTTCAGATAAGTGTCCGCTGTCTTTGTAATACGTCCGGCATCATAGATAATATCTTCAAAGAATTCCATGACATCCTCTTTGCCTTTAAATTCAATTGCATCTATAATCTTTTGCGCCTGCTGGGTCAGGAGCATCATGGCGCCTGCGGGATTCCTGATGTCGTGAGCTATCTGCAGGGCAACCTGTGTATATTGTTTATGCATAACCGCCTCTTCCGCCAGTTTCCGGCTTTTCTCGTAATCAGCCTGGAGTTTTTCATATGGACGCAGGCGGTTTAATACCCTGATAATTCGATTGGGAATCAGTAGAAACAGGGCTTCGTCAATAGAGGTATATTCAACAGGTTTTATCTTATCCCCTGATATTGCTATTAAACACAAGAGTTCCGCCTTAAAGACAACAGGGATAACACAATCCGCTTTCAGAAGATCGAGTTCTTCCTGGATGCTTTTATCCACACGGTCATAAAAAACAGCATCAGGTGTATCCATAACATGCTGAATAATATGCATTTCTTTGTTGAGCCTCAATCCGTCATCAACCTTTTTCATGTCCGTATCCCACTTAAAATAATTGTTTGCAGTTTCGGACATCTCCTCGAAATTATCAGGGATATAGAATGAAACGGGATATAAGCCGATCCTTTGAAAGAAAGAATCCAGGGTAGCAAAGAATTCTTCCAGGTTTATAATCCCTTCCATGTTCCTTGAAAAGCCGGCCTTTACTTTATCAAGATCATAGCGGGATTTTACTAATATCGCATCCGGTATGGTCTGAATCCTGTTCCTGATAAACGGATAGCTTTCAAGGGCAATAATAAAAAACAACGGTGTTATCAGACCTGTAAATATCAGGTGATAAGGCTCAATAATGTTGTAGGTCAAAATATACAGGCTTAAATAAACCGTTATAAAGAAGAAATATGTTGCCAGTCTTGCCACACCCCTGCTGATAAATATCTTTATATCCAGAAGCTCATGTCTTACGATTGTATAAGTAAAGATAATATCAAGTACTACAAGGCCGATGGCTCCGAATGGATATAAATCAATGTTGAATACCAGTGGAAATGTAGTTGCACCGCCGGAAAAGCCGATAAGTATGGCAAAAAACAAATACTGTACTTGTGTTCGCTTCAGTCCTCTGAATGTTTTTTTTGCCTGATATAACTCAAATATCCCCCAAAGTGTCAAACCGGCAAACAAAACCGGAAAGAAATAATATAAAGGCCCGGCATCAGGATAATATAAAAAACCGCCTTTTGCGCTTATACTCTTTACAAATTTCTCCGGGAATATCACTGCTATGGAAAAATAGAGTACTGTAATGAAATAAGCAAGGAAAAGCAGCTTCTTTTCCTTTTTCGTCTTCTCTAAAAATGCCAATACGAAATGCACAAGAAATATCGGGATAAAGATCGCAGACAGGTTCAGCCATCTCGACCAGAACAGGGTTGTGTCGTATTCCGCAGTACGCCACCCCAGAAACAAGCCCAGGCTCCAGAGAGCAAGAAAAAAGTTAACTAAACTCCATGTAATGTTTGTTGCTTTTCGGGGATTGTGGAATAAGACGAATATACATGTTGCAGAACTGAGAATAAAAATCAGAAATCCTGATAATGACAGGTAATTCAGTGTCTCCGGATGCATAATTCAGGGATTCATCTTTTGTATAAACTCAAATACTGATAGACACCATAAGGGTCCATATCTATATCTGCATTTTTCAGGTCATTTAAATCTTCCGACATGCTTTTCATTTCATCTGAATCTTTATACTCCAGGTCCCATTCTGTAACATATTCCACCCATAGTCTCGTGGGATTTTCCGGGTGAGCATTTGTGATCAGGAGACACCCGCCCGGCGCTAATTTGCTCCACAGCCTTTGTGTCAGTTTTTTTGCCGAGGTAATATCAAAATAATCAAACATGCCGCTTGAATATATGAAATCAAAGCCTTTTTCTTTTTCCTTAAGAATAGTTCTGAGAACATTCCCTCTGTGTATTACCAGTCTTCCTGAAAAATCCCTGAGTCCGAAATTTGCTGTGTCCAGGGCACCATCGTCCTGATCAAATAAATGTATCTCTGAATCTTTTAAATAACCATCTCTGACAGCCTCAACAATTTCAAGGGCAGAGCCGCTTCCAATAGATGCAATAATCTTATAACTGCCCTTTATTAAACGGTCCTTGAGATAATAAACCCTGTATTCATTTGCCCTGCAATTGTCGGTCTCTAAGGTAAAGGCATTCAGGTATGCACCGAGACCTGTATAGCCGCAGTACTTGGGCCCCTGTCTCCCGCTCCATATTAGTTCCATTGCCCCGAAATCACCGGCATAGCCTCTGGGTTTATCATAACAGTATTTTAATACAGCTGATTGATTGGTTAAAACCAGGATTTTTTGTTGAAAAGCCTTCTTGAAATGCTCTTCATGATTTGCTGAAAGGAAGTTTCTATACCCCTGGTACAGGGCAAGCATTTCATTTACCCACTGGAATGCCGTCTTTTCACCGATTTCTTCTACCTTCTCAGGCAGGGTCTTTAACTTCTTTAAGAGTTTCTGAACAAAAAATTCAGAAATGCCCGGCACATTGGTACTCTCTGAATATTGGCTTTTTTCTTTTTTCAATAGACTGAAGTGATTTTTTTTTAGATTTAGTATCTTTTATTATCGGAATTCCTGCCTTTAACTTTAGTTAATAGAGCAAAGCCCCTGTAATCTTAAAGTTTCAAGGATTTTTTTTACGCAGACTGTCCACTTTTTATCAGAACTCC
>DRDE01000018.1 GCA_011040095.1 Nitrospirota bacterium | reverse complement strand
CCGTTCATTTTGTCAAATATACCATCGCCTGATCTGTTTAGCTGCCCTTCGACGTTCAGGGCCGGGAATTTATTGGATACAACTCTCAATGTCCAGCCAGGGGTATTCGGTTCCCCCTTATCAGACCTGAAGGCTAATATCTCGGGTGGGGTAGTGTGTTCGTTCCCTTCGCAGAAAGCGCAAAAGCCGCCCTTTTTCGGCGAAACCCGCATGCCGAAGTCAGACGGGCGCTTGCCCCTTTCAATTGAAATAATAACCCATCTGCCGGAAATGGGATCTTTTCTTAGTTCAGGCATTCAAACCTCCCTGAAGAATGGTTATTCGTTATTAGTTAATCGATTAATGATGTGTTCATATTATATCATTAATTAGGCTATAATTTTCCATGAAATCTTCTTTCCATACAAGGCTTCTCAACGGACCTTTTGATGACCCCGGTCTTTATGTCAGGATCATCAGGGAGGGCCGGGCATTGATGTTTGATCTCGGGTTTACTACGAGTCTTTCTCCAGGGGACATTCTCAAGACAACCGATATTTTTGTATCACATACACATATCGACCATTTCATCGGCTTTGACAATATATTAAGGGTCAGCCTGAAAAAAGAAGGCCCTTTAAGATTTTATGGCCCAAAAGGGTTCATCAACTGTGTGGAGGGCAAGCTCAGAAGTTATACATGGAATCTCATCGGGGAGTATCCGCTTGTTATCCAGGTTGCGGAAGTTGAGGATAAACTCATAAGAAAAACCCTTTTCAGGGCAAAAAACTTTTTCAGACGTGAAGACTTAAAGACAGAGCCTTTTTACGGCCCCCTTATGAAAGATTCTTTTTATTCGGTCTCGGCTGTGATCCTTGACCATCGGATTCAATGCCTGGCATTCAGCCTTGAGGAGGACTGTCACATAAACATTGACAAGGCTGAACTGGGCAGATTAAATCTTCCGGTCGGCCCATGGCTCAGAGAACTCAAAATGGCCATACGGGAAAACAGAGATGATAAAGTTTTTACGATCAACGGAAAGACTTATGCCTTTTCAGAGTTGAGGAATGCGGCAAATATAACCAGGGGACAAAAAATCTCCTATGTTGTTGATGCTGCAGGCAGTGAGGAGAATATAGAAAAAATTGTAAACCTGGCAAGGGGCTCTGACGTCCTTTACATTGAAACCTGTTTTTCAGACGAAGACAGAGACAGGGCAAAAGACCGTTATCATCTGACTGCCAAAGAAGCGGGCAGGATTGCCGGGGAAGCCGGGGCAGGAAGGCTTGAGGCCATCCATTTCTCACCGAGATATATGAACGACCCTGAAAGACTGGTGCAGGAGGCAAAAGAAGAGTTCAACAGCAGCAGGGGCAATTCATGAATCGCCCCTGCATGAGTAGCCGGTCCTTATTCGACTTTTTCAAACTGGTCTTTTGTGGCCCCGCAGACAGGGCAGACCCAGTCATCGGGGATTTTATCAAAAGGTGTGTTGGGTACTATCCCTCCGTCAGGGTCCCCTGCTTCAGGATCATAAACATAGCCGCAAACAGTACATTCCCATTTCTCCATTTTTACCTCCTTGATGGATTTGGATTATTGTAGAGATTATACGGCAAATAGGTCAATAAGGGCGGAGGGGTGAAAAATACGCTATTAGCGTGATAAACTGGTTCCATGATATATCTTAATAATAAACTCGTTCCGGAGGGCAAGGCCCTGATCTCTGTTTTTGACCATGGATTTCTCTATGGTGACGGGATTTATGAAACCCTGAGGGCATATAAAGGGACCGTTTTCATGCTTGATGAGCATATGGACAGACTTTTCCGCTCCGCCTCTATGATCGGCCTCATGGTTCCCCAAAAACCGGGTACGATAAAAAAAGCTGTTTATAACACAATGGAAGCAAACAGGCTTGATGATGCAGTAATAAGAATAACAGTATCAAGAGGTGCAGGGCCGCCGGGACTCGACCCTGATCTGTGCCCAAAACCGACTTTTGTAATATTCGCCTCTGCTTTCAAAAAATACCCCGGGCAATATTACCGTAAAGGTGTCAAGGTTGCGATTGTCAATACAAGGCGAAATTACAATAAAGCGCTTGACCCGCAAATAAAATCCCTCAATTTTCTAAATAATATCCTTGCAAAAATAGAGGCCAAAAAGGCGGGCGCCTATGAAGCGATAATGCTGAATTACAGGGGTTATATTGCAGAAGGGACGATTTCAAATGTTTTCTTTGCAGGAAACAATGTCCTTTGTACACCGTCAATAAATACCGGCATTTTAGACGGGATAACAAGAAGGATAATACTGGATATTGCAAAGGAGTTAAAAATTAAAACTATGGAAGGGAATTTCAGGCCTGAAGAAATATACAATGCACAGGAAATCTTTATCTCAAACACCACAATGGAGGTTATGCCTGTAACGGAAATAGACAATAAAAAAATAAGCCCGGCGCCGGGCAAAATCACAAAAATGCTTAACCGGGCGTACAGGAGAAAAGTTGCAGGCTATATCAAAGGAGAAAATAAGGCTTAATGTTAATACCGGGCATTTAAGGAGATCATAGTTGAAGGTTAAGCTTGCCAAAACCGCCGGTTTCTGCATGGGAGTGCGGCGGGCAATGAACATCGTCCTTGATGCAGCCAACAGAAAAAAAGGAAAGCTGTATACTTACGGCCCACTGGTTCACAACCCCCAGGCAGTAGAAATGCTTAAACAAAAGGGCGTGGATATCCTCGGTAATAATTCGGTCTCCAATGCAACTGTAATTTTAAGGGCGCATGGAGTTGCCCCTGGAGAGCGGAAAAAAATAAAGGATGCGGGCAATGTCATATGCGACGCCACCTGCCCTCATGTTGCAAGGGCGCAAGCCATATTAAAAAGGGAGATAAGGGGAGGATATAAAGCAATTATTGTCGGAGACAGGGGACATGCCGAGGTAAACGGCCTGCTTGGATATGCAGGTGGAAAAGGTTTTGTTGTTGAAAATATTGCCGATGTCGAGGGCCTGCCGGAACTGGATAAAGCCTGTATTATTGCACAGACAACGCAGGACAGAAAGATTTTCCGGGGAATAGTTGAAAAAATAAGGAGCAAAATACCGGACATCAAGATATTTGACACTATTTGTGATTCAACCAGTATGAGGCAAAGAGAGGTGCTGGAGCTTGCGGAAGAGGTTGATGCAATGGTTATTGTAGGCGGGAGAAACAGCGCCAATACCAAGAGACTGTACGAGATATCCCTTTCTACCGGGGTGCCCTCTTTTCATATTGAAGAGGAAGGCGAGCTTGATCATCCCGG
>DRDE01000017.1 GCA_011040095.1 Nitrospirota bacterium | reverse complement strand
CTCTAAAAAAGAATATAAAAGCGCTTCAGAAAGAAAACAAAAAAGACATTGTTGCCGCAAAGAAAAAAGGACTGCCCGGCGCCATGATCGACAGGCTTACTTTGACGGCAAAAAGAATAGATGAAATGGCGCGGGGGCTTGTTGAGATTGCAAACCTGCCCGATCCTGTGGGTGAGATCACAAAAATGCGGGAGAGGCCTAATGGAATGATGGTCGGCAAGATGCGTGTGCCTATCGGGGTAATCGGAATTATTTATGAATCAAGACCGAATGTTACTGCCGATGCAACAGCCCTCTGTCTTAAAGCGGGTAATGCCGTTGTTCTCAGGGGAGGTTCCGAGGCAATAAATTCAAACAGGGCGATTGTAAAGATATTGAGAGGTGTTGCCAAAAAAGAAGGCATTCATGAAGGGGTGATTACTTTTATAGATAAGACCGACCGGCAGGCGATAATGGAGATGTTGAAACTCGAAGGAATCATCGACCTTGTCATTCCCCGCGGCGGGGAAGGGCTTATCAGGGCGGTCACGGAAAATTCGCGCATCCCTGTGCTCAAGCATTACAAGGGGGTATGCCATGTGTTTGTCGATCGTGACGCTGATCTGCAAATGGCTGAGGATATATGCTTTAATGCAAAGGTTCAGCGTCCGGGGGTTTGCAATTCAATGGAGACAATGCTTGTGGATGAGAAGATTTCAGGGAAGTTTCTCCCGGCTATGATAAAGAGGTTCAGGAAGGCGAAGGTTTTAGTTAAAGGATGTCCGCTGACAAGGAAGATTGATAAATCTGTTGCTCAGGCCGAAGATAAAGACTTTTATAATGAATACATTGATCTGATTTTAAATGTGAGAGTGGTTAAGGATATGGATGATGCTATAGACCATATCGCAAAATACAGTTCAGCGCATACAGAGACAATAGTTACAAAAGATTACAGTAAGGCAATGAGATTTTTGAGAGAAGTTGACTCTTCGTCCGTGTTTGTGAATATCTCCACAAGATTCAGTGACGGTTTTCAGTTCGGCCTTGGCGCTGAGATGGGTATCTCAACAGGTAAAATCCATGCCCGCGGCCCCATGGGCCTTGAAGAGTTGACATGCGCCAAGTTTATTGCGCTGGGCAATGGGCAGTTGAGGTCGTAAGAGAAAAATTATACAATGAAAATAGGCGTTTACGGTGGGACATTTAATCCAATTCATTATGGTCATCTGAGGAGCGCGGAGGAGGTGTTTGAGATGCTTTCTCTTGATAAGGTGCTTTTTATAACATCCGGTAAAACCCCTTTTGACAAGCCTGATCTTGAAAAAGCCGAGCATCGTTATGAAATGGTCAAAAAGGCCGTAAATGGCAATCGTCACTTCGAGGCTTCCGATATAGAGATTAAGAGGAGAGGAAGATCATATACAGTGGAGACAATCGGGAGCCTGGGGGATAAATACAGGGAGAGTGAACTCTTTTTTATTCTTGGAATAGATGCGTTTCTTGATCTTCCAAACTGGAACCAGCCTGATAAGCTGATTAATCTGGCGAATATTGTTATTATTTCAAGACCCGGTTATATGTATGCCGGCCTGTCATTGTCGCCTTATCTTAAAAATGTTTCAGAAAAAATTTTAAGAGAGCTTGATAAAGGGATAAAAAGTAATTTTTCATCCGACATTTCAAAGACGCGGAAGGCGTTCTTATGTAAAGTTACAGGGCTGAATATCTCGGCCTCACACATAAGGCATTTAATAGCATCAGGGAAAAATATAAAATATCTCTTGCCTGATTCAGTGAAATCCTATATAATTTCAAATAAATTATTCGTAAGGAGATAGTCCTTATTTTAGACAGGAACATAAAAAACAGAGCCGTTAAAATTGCCGGGCTGGCTATTGACAGGAAAGCTGGAGACACGATTATCCTCGATTTAAAAGGCCTTTCAACAATTGCAGATTATTTTGTGATTTGTTCGGGAGAAAATCCGTCACAGATAAAGGCTATTGCTGAAGCAATAGATGAATATTTTTCAAAGAAAAAGATTTTCCCCAGAGGGAAAGAAGGGCTGGATTTTGCGCGCTGGGTCTTAATAGACTATGGCGACATAGTAATTCATATTTTTGACAAGGAAACAAGGGCCTTTTATGATCTGGAAAAGTTCTGGATGGATGCTCCGAGAATACCGGTAGAGGGTGATTCGTGAGTATTCGTCTGAACTTGCGGCCTGATAAATTTTTTGTAACCGTTCACGGAATTTTTTAACAGAGGAAAATTAATAAAATGGCAAAACTTACAGTTTTTTTCTTAGTTATATTTCTTACTCTCCTCAGTCTGCTTTCTTTCTTTAATAAAGCGTCTGTTAACCTGACTGTATGGAAGGGTGTTACGTATGAAGACATTCCTATCATCGCCCTGATTTTCATATCTGCCGCCCTCGGTATTCTCTCCATGTTTATTATTGCTACTATCAGGGATGCAAGACGTTATATCCACAGCTGGCAGATTCAGCGCAAACAGAAAAAGGAATCCAGGATACAGGAATCCTATTCAAAAGGGCTGGAAGCCTTCTTTGTCTCGAGATATGAAGAAGCGAGAGAGCTTTTTACCAGGGTTATTGAAAGTGACCCTTCTCACTTGAATGCTTTATTACGATTGGGAGACATAGCCTTTATTGAGAAGGATTTTGTTAAGGCCAAGGATTGTTATTTGAAAGCGGAGGAATTAAAGCCGAGAAGTATCGAGGTTCTGCTTTCTCTTGAAAAGGTTTCGGAAGCACAGCAGAAGTGGCGGGAGACTATACAGTATCTTGACAGTATTCTTAAAATTGATGGTGAAAACACCAATATTCTTTACAGGAAGAGGGACATATACGAGAAAAACAGGAAGTGGGAAGAACTTATGGAAGTTCAACATAAAATCCTTAAATGCAAGCTTTCAGCCGAAGATGAGCAGGAGGAGAATAAAAAGCTTCTCGGTTATAAATATGAATTAGGACGATATTATCTTGAAACAGGGTCAGTGGATAAGGCAATAAAAATTTTAAAGAGCGTTATCAAATCCGATAAAGATTTTATAGCGGCGTATCTTGCGCTTGCCGGGGCATATTTTGGTGGAAACAACAAAGAGGCCCAGGCAATTCTAATTAAGGGATATGAAGAAACTTCATCGCTGGTCTTTCTTACAAGCCTTGAGGACCATTTTATAACAGAAGGCGAGCCGGGGACGATTATCGACATTTATCAAAAGGCTGTCCAGAAAGACCCGAAGGATTTGAGGCTTCAGTTCTTCCTTGCAAAACTTTATTACCGGCTTGAGATGATAGATTATGCTTTAGATACGATTAATGCCATAGATCCTTCCGCATTTGATTATCCCGGTCTGCATGCGCTTCTCGGCAGCGTTTATGAGAGACGTTCGGAATATGAGAAGGCAGTGAATGAATTTAGAAAATCCTTGAAAGTTGAGAAGATGCTTTTAGTTCCGTTTTGCTGCTCGAACTGTAATTATATTTCAAACGAGTGGTCGGGCAGGTGCCCTGAATGCAAAAGCTGGAATACCTTTATCCTTGACATTAATGAAATCTGTAAAATCCGGAAAAGACAGGGTAGTGCTTGATACAAGCCTTTTTGTCAATCCCGATGTTCGTTACGACTTCGGAGATTCTCCCACAGAGGCAATAAAAGGATTTCTTGTTATAGCTGAACAGATTCCCTCACTTGAATTTTATATGCCTTCTTCGATATTCAGGGAACTCCTGAATTTTGTGGACCAGAGAAAAATCCCCGGACGCTTACTGGCAATTCTGCATCAGAAATCACCGAGCAAGCATGAGCTGAGCTGCCCTGCATTCCTGCTGTATGAACTGATTGAGGACATAAGAGACAGAATTAACAAAGGTCTCAGGATTGCTGAAAAAGCCGTCAGGAATGCAGGCAAACTTGATGAAAGAGAAATCATACAGGGCATGCGGAAAAATTACAGGGTGGCGCTGAGGGAAGGAATAATCGACAGCAAGGAAGACGTGGACCTGATTTTTCTGGCCAAAGAGCTTGATGCCTTGCTTGTCACAGTTGATCACGGCGCTATTACATGGGCTGAGAAACTGGGAATAAGATGGCTGCTGCCGAACAGGTTCAAAGATTATCTTTTGAGTTTTATTGACTAATGAAAAATCCGGGAATCAAAGTCACTTTATCTTACCTTTTCATTTTTATGGCTCTTTGCCTGATTTCGGCATGTCGGCAATACACGGTCAGGCCTGATATGTCAAAGGACATGGTCTTAGTAAAAGGCGGTTGCTTCCGGATGGGAGATATATTCAGTGATGCGCCGTCAGGTGAAGAGCCTGTTCATGAGGTATGTGTGGATGATTTTTATATGGGGAAATACGAGGTGACTGTGGGAGAGTTCAGGAGATTTGTCACTGAATCAGGGTATATGACCGAGGCTGAACAGCAGGACGGATGCCACGGATGGGTGGATGAAGGCGCAAAGCTGCAGAAGATGGATATAGACTGGAGCGATACGGGTTTCCCCCAGACAGACAATGACCCTGTAGTATGCATTACCTGGAATGATGCGCATGAATATGTTCAATGGCTGAATAAAAAACAAGGCAGGAACTACAGGCTGCCCACTGAGGCGGAATGGGAGTATGCTGCAAGGAGCCGGGGGAAAGAATATCAATACAGTTGGGGCAATAAAGAGCCTTCCGGGAATATCCCTTTAGGGAATATAGCGGATGAATCGGCAAAGAAGGAATTGCCCCGCCTGAATATCCGGCAAGGATATCGTGACGGATATGCGTATACGGCGCCGGTGGGGAGTTTCAGGCCCAACGAATTAGGCATATATGACATGTCGGGCAATGCATATGAATGGCTGGCGGACTGGCAGGAGGATAACTATTACGCAAACAGCCCGAGGCGCAACCCCGAGGGACCGGATAAAGGCAAATACAGGGTGCTTCGCGGAGGCGCATGGGACCTCGTGTCCGAGACCGCCCGGACAACAAGGCGCCACTGGAATATCCCCGGAGCCCGCGCTGTCTGCATGGGTTTCCGGCTTGCGCATCCCGCCGAATAATATCCTCTTTTTTCGCCGGGCACACCCGGATCGCCGTTCAACTTACAGAAGAGTAAACACTCCCTGCCCTGCGATATAAGACAAGATTTTCTGGTTCGGGGGTTCCAGACTGGATTACCCCTTTGGTCGCTTGCAGGGTAAACGCCCTGCAATGTGATTCGACTTTAAGATCAGCAATCCTTGACAATGAAAATTGAATTATATTAAATTTGATACATTCGTAAAAAGTCGTCATACCCGCGAAAGCGGGTATCCAGGAAACATGTAACTACCTGAAAAGACTGGATTCCCGTTTTCACGGGAATGACAAAAAACTGCTTTTCAGGATTTATTACGAGTTTATCAAATTTGAACAGTTGATCAAATAGTTATGGAGATCAGGAATTGAGTCTTACGGTTATTTTAAATACAATAAATGCAATGAGATTAACAAAGGTAAAGGCGGGATAATTTATTATGCCGTTGAATGCTGATATCTCCTATCCGCTTGCCTTTCTTGCAGGGGTGCTCTCTTTTCTTTCACCCTGTGTATTGCCCCTGCTGCCTTCATATGTTTCATACATTACAGGCGTGTCATTCGAGGACCTTACCGGCAGTGTGGACAGGAACAGGGTAAGGTTTCTCACTATAACAAACTCTCTTGCCTATATACTCGGATTCTCTTCCGTGTTTACACTGCTCGGGGCCTCATCTTCCGTTGTCGGGGGATTTTTTTTCCAGTATCAGGACCGGATCAGGATCACAGGCGGCATTCTGATTATTATCTTCGGGTTATTTGTCGCCGGGGTTCTGAAGATCGACTTTCTCATGAGGGAAAAGAAGCTTCACCTGAAATTCAAGCCTGCGGGATATGCAGGCACCTTTTTCGTGGGCATGGCCTTTGCCGTGGGATGGACTCCCTGTATCGGCCCGATACTCGGCTCCATATTGATGTATGCAGGCGCAAAGGGATCGCTTGCCTACGGCGTCAAGCTGCTTTCAGTGTATTCTCTCGGCCTGGGCATACCCTTTCTTCTCTCAGCGCTTGCATTAAATACATTCCTTAGTTATTCAAAAAAACTTCAGAGACATATGAAATCCGTTATGATCGTAAGCGGAATTCTTCTTGTTTTATTCGGTGTCATGCTGCTTACGGACATGGTGACATGGATGGTGACATTGCTTCCCAACTTTACTATTATGTAAAATTGAACTGTTCAGGCAGGCACAAAGGCACAAAGTGGCAAAGGCACAAAGTGAAAAAAAGGATGAAAAACTTTTCTTGTATTTCTGTAACCCTTTGCGCCTGGGCGGTTACGAACGGAGTTCATAATTCCTTCACATTGAACCATTAAAATTACATGCTTTTTCTTTAAACAAATTCTGCAATGAATAAAAACAAAATCTATAAAAAGAGCGTGTACCTTTTCCTGGTTTTGTCTCTTTTTTTAATTCCGGGTTTCTCCCACGGCAGAGAGATATCACGGATGGAGCTTGAAGAGGTCACGAACCTTATCATGAGTCCGGGATGCAATTATATATATACACTCACCAACTGTCCCTCTGCACAGGCGGCGCAGATGAAAGAGCTTATCAGGGACAGGCTTAAAAAGGGTGAGAGCAGGGAATCCATTATTGCATATTTTGAAGATGTTTACGGACCGAAGATACTGGCGCAGCCTTCAAAAAAGGGATTCTATCTAATTGCCTGGTGGTTTCCTTATTTTCTCCTGCTTGATGTATTTATATTAGCGGGGATTTTCCTCTTTCTGTGGCGTAAAAGATCCCGTTCAAAGGATATTCTTTCTGAAGATATAAATCCGGAGATGGAAACGCTTTTGGAAGATGAGGTGCGGAGGGAGAGGGATGATGAATAATTACGAATTAGGAATGGGATATCCGGTATGAAACCTCTGTTAAAGATTTTATTATGGCTGCCGGTTGTGATTTTGATTGTTGCGGCTGTTACGGGTAAATTCGGCGGTACGGATAAGGGGAAAAAACGGAACCTCCGTCCGCTGATCGGTGAACAGGCAAGGGATTTTACCTTTGTTGATCTTGAAGGGAGGGAAGTTTCCCTGTCTGATTTTTACGGAAAAAAGGTTGTATTCCTGAATGTCTGGGCTACGTGGTGTCCTTCGTGCAAAGATGAGCTGCCGACACTTCAGAGCCTGTATGAGAAATTCAAAGGAGATGATTTTGAGATCCTGGCTGTAAGCATAGACGCTGCCGGGAACAAGGCCGTTGCGCCCTACATGAAAAAATACGGCTACACCTTTAAGGCCCTCCTTGATCCGGCAGGCTCTGTTCAACTGCTTTACGGGACAACCGGTGTGCCGGAGTCTTTTGTTGTTGATAAAAAGGGCAAGGTTGCCTTTGTCGAGATCGGGCCGGGCGACTGGACCGATCCCAGAAAACAGGCATTTATCAGGGGGCTGATAAACGAACAGGACTTGGAGGCAGGAGGATGAAGGCCAGGCGGAAGACAGTTCTTTTTGCAGTTATTTTGATAGCGGTTTCTTTTGTTTACCTGATGTTTCTCGGCATGGAAGAAGGCAGTATGTATTATCTTGAGGTATCGGAGTTCTTCAGCAAGCTTGACGAGCTGGGACAGACGAAAGTCAGGATCAACGGGGAAATCGTTCCCGGCACTCTGAATTACGACTCCAATACAATGAAGCTTGAGTTTTCTCTTAAAGACATCAAGGACTCTCACGAGCTTAAAGTCATATACAGGGGAAACCCGCCCAACCTCCTTGAAGAGGAAGGGGTTACACTTGTAGCAGAAGGTTCTTATAATAAAGAGACGGGTATATTCGAGGCAAAAAAACTGCTTGTTAAATGCCCTTCAAAATATGAAAAGAAAGAGGAAGATGCATGACGGATTTCGGAAAATACTCGCTCCTCTTTTCGCTCATTCTCTCCCTTGTCGTTAATATCGCTTTGATGATCGGCATCAGGAAGAGGGACGGAAGATTCATTGAAATGTCTTACAGGGGAACCACCGGGGTTTTTGTGTTTCTGACATTCGCTACCGCTGTCCTTGTATATTCTTTTATCACGGATAATTTCAGGATTGAATACGTGGCGTCCTATTCCGAGAAGAGCCTCCCCCTCTTTTATAAAATAACCGGTTTGTGGGCAGGACAGAAGGGTTCCCTCCTTTTCTGGGCATGGCTTCTTTCCCTGTTTACATTTATAACCGTTAAACGGGATGAAAAGAATCTCAATTCCACATTTCTCCCCTATGTTCTCCTGTTTTTAAACCTGACGACAATATTTTTTCTTGTTCTTGTTAATTTCGTCACCCCCCCGTTTGAAGTACTGGCAAGACTCCCGGCAGACGGCAACGGTCTCAATCCCATGCTGCAAAACCCCGGCATGGTCTTTCATCCGCCGACACTCTATCTCGGGTATGTCGGGTTTACCGTTCCCTTTGCATTTGCCATGGCCGCTCTGGTAATGGGGGATCTCGGTGACTGGTGGATAAGGAAAACGAGGGCATGGACCCTGTTTTCATGGGTATTCCTGACCCTCGGCATCGTATTCGGGGGCTGGTGGGCATATAAAGAACTCGGATGGGGGGGCGTCTGGGCATGGGACCCGGTTGAAAACTCATCCTTTATGCCCTGGCTTACGGCAACCGCTTTTCTCCATTCCGTAATAATCCAGGAAAAGAGGGGAATGCTCAGGATATGGAATCTTTCCCTGATCCTGCTGACCTTTTCTTTAAGCATCTTCGGCACATTTATCACAAGGAGCGGCATTATCTCCTCGGTCCATGCCTTCGGGCAATCGCCTGTAGGTTTTGTTTTCCTGGGATTTTTGCTGCTGACCCTGGCCGCCGGCATCTGGCTTATCCGGACAAGATATGAAAAACTGAAAGAAAAAAATCCGAGGATCGAGGCTTTCCTCTCAAGGGAAAGCTCTTTCCTGTACAATAATATAATTCTTGTCGGCATATGTTTTGCCACTTTCTGGGGAACGATATTTCCCCTGATATCCGAGGCTATCAAGGGAGTAAAGATATCGGTCGGACCGCCTTTTTTCAATACGATTAATGCGCCCCTGTTTCTGCTGCTTCTTATCCTGATGGCGGCAGGCCCTGTTCTTGCCTGGCGCAGGACTTCTTTGAAGGGGATATACAGGAACTTTTTAATACCCTTTGTATTTATGGCGGTCTCCCTGTCTTTCCTGTATGCCGCAGGCGTAGTGGAGTTTATGCCCCTCGCTTTTTATTCCTTTTCAGTCTTTGTCGTGGTTTCAATTGCAAGGGAATTTTATCTCGGCACAAGGGCCGGTGTGAAGAACAGGGGGAAAGGGTGGCTCTCATCATTCAGCGCTCTTGTTACAAGGAACCGGAGGAGATACGGGGGGTTCGTGGTTCATATAGGGATGGTCTGTATTTTTATCGGCCTTGCAGGTTACGGCTACTACCAGTACAAAGAAGACTTTGTGCTGAATAAAGGCCAGGAGGTTATTGTGAAAAATTATCGCCTGAAATATGCGGAACTGACAAGTTTCGAGAAATGGAACTATGAAGGCGTAGGAGCCCTGATAGAAGTTTACAGGTCGGGAAAGTTCAAAGGGACCATAAGGCCTGAAAAAAGATTTTATAAAAAACAGGACCCTACTTCGGAAGTTGCAATTATGAGCGGTATATACGAGGACCTTTATTTGATCCTCGGAGGCTGGAACACGGACGGCTCCATTACATTGACCGTTGTGATAAACCCCCTTATTTCATGGATATGGTATGGCACGGGGGTGGTCATTTTAGGCATACTCTGGGCGGTTATGCCTGTGAGGCGGAGGGATGAGGCAGTCGATGTCCTTGAGAAAGACATGGCATTGCTTCTGAAAGGGATTGAAAGATGATAGCGATAATACTGTTTTTCATTTTAATGTTGATCTTTCTTGTATATATTTTTCTTCCCCTTATGAAGGAGATTTACTGGCCTTTCACAAAAAAGGGGGAACTTGCAGAGATACGGAGAAATAAAAAAGAGGGTATCCGGGCAATATCCGATATAGATTTTGAATTCGAGATGGGGAAGCTGACTGGAGAGGACTATGCATCCACAAGGGAACTCCTGAAAAGGCAGGCCGTGCCTGCGCTCGAAAAAGAGAGGGATTTTTCAAAAAGGCTTTTTTCAGGGCCGAAAAAAGAGATTTCACAAGGCCTTAAAAAAGAGATTACAGGGGAGGTGTTAAGGATTTGCGGAAAAAAATTGTCTTCATAACATTTTCCCTTTTACTTATTGCAGCCAATGCCTTTGCATTGTCCCTGAACGTAAGTGTAACCAACGCAACAAAAGGGAAGAAGCTGCCCGGCTATCCCTTTAAAATAGTTGTTGTTAATCCGGAGAAAGCCGACGGCCTTGAGGTTTTAAAAGAAGATGAATTCATGACCGGTCCGGCAGGGACATTCAATGGAGATGTGGATGTCTCTTCAGGCAAGGCCATCATGGGTGAAATAAATTACAGGGGGGTTGTTTACTATTCGCCTCTTATAGATCTGGAAGAGGGACGGAAAGACTATAAGATAGACTTCAACGTATATGAAATAACCGATGATGAGAAAAATATAGAGGTGCTGCAAAGGACCATGAAGATTATGCCTTATGACGCTAAGACCCTCCTTGTATATGATACATTGACAATAGAAAACAACAGCAGGCTTACATATGTGGGCAAGTACAACGAAGAATCAAAGGTTACGCAGGCCCTGTTTATTCCCCTCCCCCGGGGGTATTCATTGATGAATATACGGGGTGTTGACCGGGAGGGGATATATACTTTTGCAGGGGGGGTGGTCTCCCGGAGCGAGATTTTTCCAGGGAAAAGCACTGTTTTTCTTAACTACTTTATCAAAAGCGATATAGGTATTTTTGACATGTCCATGCAGGGCGAAGGCGCGGGTTCAAGCGTTAAAAAAATATCCGTCTTCTTCCAGAACAAGGAAAACTGGAAGGCTGAATCCTCAACCCTCAAGCATGCGGGCGAGAGACAGTTTGAGGGCGGTGTTTACGGAACATTCCATGTATGGGAGGGCAGGGAATTACACAGGATTAAATTTAAAGTGCTCTCCCCTTCTTACCGGGGTGGTTTCAATTTATGGTATATCTCGATTTTATCGGCCATGATTATCTCTTTGGGCGGACTCCTGATCCTGAAAGACAGGATTTACAGGTGGTATATGGTGAAGGAGAAAAGGAGTCTGGAGAAAACACTTCAAAGCCTCGGACGCGAGGCTGATAAAGAGGATTTAAGCGGATACTACAAGCCTTTCCGTAATGTTCTGGAAAGCAGGAAAAGGGAAATCGAAGAAAGGCTCGGCAGTTGAATATCATAGAGTTAAGAGGAGTGGAAAAACAGTATCATTCAAAGACCGCGCTGAGTGGAATAGATATAAGCGTCGGAGAGAGAGACTCCGTTACCGTCTTCGGCCCCAATGGAGCGGGAAAGACAACACTGCTGAAGATTATCTCAGGTCTTATGCAGCCCACCAAAGGGAAGGCATTCTATAACAATAAAGCATATTCCGAAAGCGATATAAAGAAAGAAGTCTTTTATCTCGGTCACAAGACAGCTCTTTACAATGCGCTTACAGTGAAGGAGAATATGGACTTTACCTGCAGGCTCTTTTCACTTAACCACCGGGGGGGATCCGTGGAGAAGACTTTAAGGGAGCACGGCCTGTGGGAGAGGAGGATGGATCCGGTGAATGAGCTTTCGCAGGGAATGAAAAAAAGGCTTGCCCTTGCAAAGGGTTTTATCACCAATCCGGAGGTCTTTATCCTTGACGAGCCTTTTACAGGCCTTGACCTCGGATGGAGGTCGTCCGTGCTTTCAAAAATAAAGAATATCAGGAAACAGGGGAAATCCGTCATCATTTCAACCCACCTGGTGGAAGAGGGTTATGCGCTTGCGGACCGTGTGGCATTTCTGCATAAGGGGAAGCTTTTGTTCATTAAAAAAAAAGAAGAGACCGAAATAGGGGAAATTTACGGGCTTTTTGATTCACTCGGAGAAAACATAAGATGAAGTTCATACACGATGCCGTTTCGATCCTGAGAAAAGACATCCTTCTGGAGATAAGGGGCAAGGAGTCACTCAGTCTCATGCTTTTTCTTTCATTGCTTTTCCTCGTTATATTCAACTTTGCCCTTGACATAGATAAAGAGAATGTTTCTTTGCTGGCATCCGGGATACTCTGGGTGATATTTTCTTTCACGGGAATTCTGGGCATGGGCAGGACATCAATGTCTGAAAGGGATGAAGAGGCTTACCTGAGTGTAGTCTTTTCTCCTGTATCCCCGGAAAGCTTTTATGCGGGGAAGGTCCTGAGCAATCTCCTGTTCCTTTTATTAATGGAAGCCTTTACACTGATTTTTTTTGCGATCCTGTTTGATTTTGAGAAGATCATAACCCTGCTCCCGCAATTGCTGCCGGTACTTTTACTCGGCACACTCGGATTTGCCCTTGTGGGCACGCTATTTTCGTTTCTTGCAACCGCCTCAAGGTACGGCGAGGTGCTTCTGCCTTTTCTCTATCTGCCCGTGGTAGTGCCGGTCATACTCGGGGGCGTATCATCAATGGATATAATTTTAAACGGAAAACCCGGGGGGCCGGGCAGGTGGCTCCAGATAATGGTTGTTTTTGATATGCTATATCTTTCACTTTCCCTGCTGCTGTTCAGATATATTATAGAGGACTAAGTTAATATGAAGACAAACAGGATTATAATTTTTTTATTTCTTATGCTTTTGATTTTATTGCCCCTGGATTTCTTTTTAATATTCAAGGTGGCCCCGACCGAAAGGGTAATGGGCGATGTCCAGAGAATATTTTACCTGCATATCTCGCTTGCCGTGTCAGCGTTTGTGGCGCTGACATCCGTTTTTATATCAAGCATACTCTTCCTCTGGAAAAAAGATCTCAAATGGGATACTGCGGCCAGCGTTTCCGCAGAGATAGGGGTGCTTTTCGCCACCCTTGTTCTTGTAAGCGGCTCCATGTGGGCAAGACCCATATGGAATGTCTGGTGGACGTGGGACCCGAGGCTTTTGACCGTTCTTATTCTCTGGTTTATCTACATAGGTTATTTTCTTTTGCGGGGAGGGATTGCCGACCGGTTCAGGAAGGCGCAGTATTCGGCGGTTATAGGAATAATCGGTTACGTTGATATTCCCGTGGTCAGGTATGCCACAAAGTGGTGGAAGTCCATACATCCGCTTCTCACAAAGGAAGGCGGGGGGCTTGACCCTGTTATGAAAAAAGTCATGTTTTTCAGCATGGCGACTTTCCTTGTGCTTACCGTATTCCTGTTCCTTTTCAGGTTCAGGCTGGCAAGGATGGAAGAAAGATTGCTGATATTAAAGAAAAGGATGGAGGATTAAAAATGGAAAACTGGGCTTATCTTTTCGGTGCGTACACAGTTGCATGGCTGGGGGTTTCCTTTTACCTCTATATCAACGCCAAAAAGCAGAAGGGGATTGAAGAGAGGCTCTCTGATATTGAGGACTTGCTTAAGCATATAGAGCATAAGAAATAAGATGCGAGACTGCACCTGAAATGTCGGGCAGCCCAAGGTCTATTAGGGCTGCATCAGGGCGTTTTTCGATTATCCCTTTAATTGCATCCTTATTTGAGGTCTTTCCTTTGTTTACCATTTCTTTTATCTCAAAGGAAGATGAATTTTTATATGTGTGCCGTGAGCAGGGCCGGTCTTGATGGATTGTATCATTGCCCGGTGAGAGTGAGGTGTTTACTGTATCAGCGTGTGAATGCTTAATAACATTGACATTGCTTTAAATATGTGATAAAAGCATGTCCTGACAGATGGAGAGGACAGCGCAGTTTTCAGAGGTTGTCTAAAAACAGGTCTATTCCTGTAATAAACACGTCCTGCGAAATTAGAAATGAGTCATTGTGCCCGCCCTGAAGTAAAACAAACTCTTTCGGCTCCAAGGCATTATCAAAGAGTTTTTTGCCAAGCTCAAAAGGAACCGTTTCATCACTGACAGCATGAAAATGCAGTTTAGGAGATTTGATACTTTTTATCTTTTCAAACGAATTAAATGAGCTTTTAAAAACAAATGGAGGGATAAACGGGAAATACTTTTTTGCCATATCTCTTATAGAAGAAAAACTGCCTTCTATAATTACTCCGCCTAATTCACGTTTGCCTGCCAGGTCAATGATAACAGCGCCGCCCAAAGATTCCCCGTAACCAATGATTTTTCCGGCGGGTATCTTTTTCTCGTTAACTAAGTAATCATACGCCGCCTCTGCATCAAGATACAGGCCTTCCTCCGAGGGATTGCCTTTGCTCATGCCATAGCCCCGGTAATCGAAGATAAATATATTCAGATCAAGATCATTTAATGTTTTCATCTTCTCTATGCGATGGCTGATGTTTCCCCCGTTTCCGTGGCTGAACAATATCGTTGCCCGCGGCTCTCCGGATGGAATAAACCAGGCCGATATTTGAACCCCGTCTTTTGTTGTTACAAATACCTCCTCGTAATCCAGCCCTGTATCCTGAGGTGTAGATTCAATCTTTTGCAAAGGGAAATAGAGGCTTTTCTTCTCAAGAAACCTGATGGATAAAAACAAGAGAAAAATTACAACAGCAATAAAAAGAATGATCCTCATAAGACAATTTCCATGAGAGATTTACCCGGTTACGGAATCACTTTATTCAGCGGATATTCGATAATCCCTTCTGCGCCGACAGATTTAAGCTTGGGGATAATGTCCCGGACAGTTTTTTCATCAATTACAACCTCAAGTGCAAACCATCCCGTGTCTGAAAGCTGTGAGATAGTGGGTGAGTGCAGGGAAGAAAGCAGGGTCATTACCCTCCTGAGCGATTTTTCGGGAACATTCATTTTCAGGCCGACTTTTTCTTCTGCTGCAAGCGCTCCCCGCAGAAGAAGCACTATGTTCTCCATCTTCTGTTTTTTCCACTTATCCTTCCATGATTTTTTATTCGCTATAAACCTGGTGCTTGATTCAAGTATGGTCTCTACTATTCTCAGGTTGTTTGCCTTTAGAGACGACCCGGTCTCAGTAAGTTCAACAATTGCATCGGCAAGGTAAGGGGGCTTTACCTCTGTCGCTCCCCAGGAAAAATCGACCTCAGACTTAATGCCCCTGGATTTGAGATACTTCCTGGTATAGCCCACAAGTTCCGTTGCAATGCGCTTGCCCTTTAAATCCTTTATGGTTTTTATCCTGGAATCGTTCGGAACAGCGATTACCCATTTTACCGGCCTCAGCCCGCCTTTTGCATAATTAAGCTCAGCAACTTCACGCACGTCCGCTCCCTGTTCAAGTATCCAGTCTTTACCCGTCAACCCGGCATCAAGCACTCCGTCATCAACATATTTCGCCATTTCCTGTGCCCTGATTAACATGGCCTGTATTTCAATATCATCAAAGTCAGGATAGTACGACCGGGACCCGACAGTGACATTGTATCCGGCTTTTTTAAATAATTTCAGCGTTGATTCTTGCAGGCTCCCTTTGGGAAGGCCGAGTTTTAATACCTTTTTCATTCCTTAACTTTTTCTCCTTTTATATTCAGCTTGACTTGAGTCCTTATAATACAAACAGGCCGGTAATTATTCAAATACCGGTCTCTTTTTTACTTCTTCCGCCTGACCCTCACCGTATTCCCATGCGCCTCCAGACCTTCGACATCAGATAGGGTCTCAACTGTCCCGGCAAGTTTCATAAACCCGGATTTTGAAAAATTAAGAAGACTTGTGCGTTTTATGAAATCATACACTCCAAGCGGTGATGAAAACCTTGCCGTACCGCCGGTCGGAAGCGTATGATTCGGACCGGCTGCATAATCGCCAAGGGACTCCGGTGTCCATTGTCCGAGGAATATAGCGCCGGCATTTTTTATCTTCGGCAAAAGACCTGCCGGTTTCGCGGTCATTACTTCAAGATGCTCCGGCGCTATCCGGTTTGCCGTTTCAACTGCATGAGCCTGGTTTTTTATGAGAATTATTGCGCCGTATTTTTGAAGAGATTTTTTTGCCATATCTTTTCTCTTCAGCGCCTTCAGTTGTTTTGCAATCTCCGACCTGACCTCGTGCGCAATAACCTCTGAATCCGTGACAAGAATTGAAGACGCCATTTCATCATGCTCTGCCTGGCCGAGCATGTCTGATGCAATAAATTCAGGATTAGCCGCTTTATCGGCTATTATCAATATCTCGCTGGGACCGGCCACCATATCTATGCCGACCTCACCGAAGACCATCTTCTTTGCAACCGCCACATATATGTTTCCGGGGCCGACAATCTTGTCCACCTTTTTTATTGTCTCTGTGCCGTATGCCAGCGCCGCCACGGCCTGGGCCCCGCCTATTCTGTAGACCTCTTTTACTCCAAGCAGTTTTATTGCAGCGGCTACATACGGGTTGATCCCGCCCTCCGGTGTCGGAACGCAAATGGCAATTTCCTTAACTCCTGCCGCCTGTGCAGGAATTACATTCATCAAAACAGTTGACGGATAAGCCGCCTTGCCGCCGGGGACATACACTCCCGCCCTTTCAATCGGTCTTATTATCTGGCCGAGTGTTATGCCGTCATTTGAGAACCTCCATGATTTTTCTTTCTGGCGTTTGTGGAATGTCCTGATCCTTTCAGCCGACAGCTTTAAGGCCGTCAAAAATTTTTTGTCGACTTTTCCTGATGCTGATTCAATTTCTTTTTTGCTGACGGCAAGTTGACTGAGCTTTAATGAATCAAATTTTTCCGTATATCTCTTAACCGCCCTGTCACCCTGTTTCCGGACATCAATAATAATTTTACGCACGGTTTTTTGTGTGTCGTTTTCTTTGACCGGTACACAGGCCCGCTGTTGAAGAATCTTTATAAATGCGTCAATTTGTTTTTCTTTTATAATTCTCATTCAATTTTCCCGCTGATATTCAATGCTATTTCAATGTCCTGTCGCACTGCAAGGGTTTTACGGTAAGATGTTTGTGAAGATATCATGATGCCCGGCGCATTGCGCAAACAGTGCATCATTTACCTTATACAACTCATTATTATACACTTCCGACATATCTTTTTTATGCGGGAGCAGTTGCAGAAGCCGTTGTGGTCGCTTCTGCCCGGAAATTGCCGGCTGTTAAATAAAGCCCTTGCATATTTTAAATGCTGAATTTAAACTTCCTCAATCTCAACGCATTTGTCACCACAGTAACCGATGACATCCCCATTGCCGCTGCTGCAAACATAGGATTCAGGACTATGCCGAAGAACGGAAAGAGAATCCCCGCTGCAACCGGAATCAGTATTGTATTATAGGCAAATGCCCAGAACAGGTTTTGTCTTATGTTCCTGATAGTGGCTTTTGAGAGGGCTATTGAAGCTACGACTCCTTTCAGATCGCCTCCAATCAATGTAATATCGGATGCCTCCATTGCAACATCAGCGCCTGTTCCAATTGCTATTCCCACATCTGCCTGCGCAAGCGCCGGGGCGTCATTAATACCGTCACCGACCATTGCCACAACCTTGTTCTCAGCCTGAAGCTTCTTTACCTCTTTTGCCTTGTCCCCGGGCAATACCCCTGCCAGTACCCTGTCTATCCCGACCTGTTTTGCGATAGCCTCGGCAGTCCTTTTATTGTCCCCTGTTATCATCACTGTTTCAACGCCGAGTCTGCCGAGCGCCTTTATCGCGGCAGGAGAGTTTTCCTTCAGGGTATCGGCAACAGCTACTATCCCGGCTGCGATTCCGTCCACAGCAACATACATCGGTGTTTTCCCTTCACCGGAAAGTTCTTCAGACTTACTTTTGAGATTATCAATATCTACTTTTTCATCTTCCATAAAATCCGCATTACCGAGAAGTACATTTTTGCCGTCAACTTTTGCTTTAATCCCGTGACCGGGAACGGCCTGGAAACCGGACAGGTCTTTCAGGTCGATATTTTCTTCTTTTGCCTTATTTACTATAGCCTCTCCAAGGGGATGCTCGGAACCCTTTTCAGCAGAAGCGGCACAAAATAATATTTCCCGGCTGCCGGCCCCCGACCCCTGACTTACAATTACGTCCGTAACCACCGGCTTCCCCTTCGTCAATGTGCCGGTCTTGTCAAAGACGATGGTATTTATTTTATGCGCTGTTTCAAGCGCCTCTGCACCGCGTATCAATATGCCGTTTTCAGCGCCTTTGCCCGTTCCTACCATTATTGATGTCGGCGTAGCAAGGCCGAGCGCGCATGGACAGGCGATTATCAGGACAGCGATAAAATTCAGCAGAGCATATGTAAAAGCAGGTGGAGGCCCGAAGAAAAACCAGATCATGAAAGTAACGAGGGCTATTCCCATCACTGCCGGAACAAAAAACGAGGCTATCTTGTCTGCAAGCCTGGCTATCGGGGGCTTGGAGCCCTGCGCCTCCTGAACCATGCCGATAATTTGAGAGAGCATGGTATCCCTGCCGACCTTGGTTGCTTCAAATTTAAAAGAGCCTGTCCTGTTTATCGTGGCCCCGATTACCTCATCACCGGCATTTTTTTCAACCGGCATTGACTCGCCCGATATCATGGATTCATCAACCGATGAATATCCCTCCTTTACCACACCGTCAACGGGAATCTTTTCTCCCGGCCTGACTACAATAATATCTCCTATTTCTACTTCTTCTATGGGGATATCATTTTCCTGTCCGTCTCTTACAACTCTTGCTGTTTTGGGCTGCATACCCATAAGTTTTTTTATTGCCTCTGATGTCTGGCCCTTTGCACGCGCCTCAAGGAGCCTGCCGAGAAGGATGAGAACAATGATGGCTGCGGCTGTATCGAAATATACTTCAGCGGAATAGCCCTCTATTTCAAAGAGTGACGGGAATAAAGTGGCCGTCAGGCTGTATATATAAGCCGCAGATGTTCCTACGGCTATCAATGTATTCATATTGGTCGTCCGGTGGCGGGCAGCGGCGATTGCGCCCGTATAAAACTGCCAGCCGACCCAGAACTGAACAGGGGTCTGGATTATCAACTGTATCAGGAAATTGACCTGCTGAGGCAATTCAACAATTGCGGAAAGACCTGTCTTTTCCCAATATACAAGAATAAAAAGCGGTAGTGTAAGCGCCGCGCCTGTTAAAAGTTTTGTCCTGAGTTTTTTATATTCTTTTTCTCTTTCTTTCTTTTCCTTTTCAACTATGTCTTCACCCTGTACAACCTCCACAATGTCATAACCTGCATCCCTGAGAGCCTTTTTAAAGTCCCTCATACCCGCCTGTGCAGGTATATATTCAACCGAAGCCCTTTCTGTAGCAAGGTTGACTGAAACGGATAAAACACCGTTCAGGGAAGCAAGTGCCTTTTGCACCTTATTTACACATGAGGCGCATGTCATGCCTTTTATTGGAATGGTAACCATAGATATTGAAACACCATACCCCCGGTCTTTGATCGTCTTTATAAGATTATCAACCGCTGTCACGGATGGATTGTAAAACACCGTTGCCCTTTCAGCGGCAAAATTCACTGCAGCGCTCTCAACTCCATTGATTTCTGAAAGCGCATTCTGAATCCTGGATGCGCACGATGCACAGGTCATGCCGGTTATGGGAATGTCTATCCTCTTTGATCCGGCAGACGCCTCCGTATCTTTTTTGATTTCCGGCCCCGGCAGGGGACAGGCCTCTTCACCCCCCTCCTTTATGAACTTTACAGGGTCCCTGTCAAAATCTTCCTTGCAGGATTTTGCGCAAAAATAATAAGTCCTGGCTTTATATTCAGATATCCCTGCGGCATTTTTCTCTTCAATCTCCATACCGCAAACCGGATCTTTAACCATGATGCTCCTTCCTCTTAAGCCTTTCTATCCCCTCTGCAGGGAGGATTTCCCGGTACATGTTCGTCAGGGGAAAAAAGATGATTTATCCTTTTCATAAAAATTATATCATCAAACCTTTAAAGAAAACATGAATCCCTCATAGTTTCAGTTACCTCACAGCGGATTTTCCCCTCATACTCACGCAAGGTGATTACAGAATCATGCACCCGGGACTCAGGCAGTACATTCAGTCCGGCAAAGGGTCCCCGGGCAGGATCGAAAGCATGGGCGCCAACATGGGCATAGCGTTCGGTTCCGGGAAGGTTCAGATTCACCCTGATTTTACATTTTTTACAGGCTTGTGATATGTTTTATAAATTCAATTCTTACGGATGAAAGAAAAGGGATTACGCAGATACATCATAAATTGCCGTAGCATCCTTATTAATCATGAAATACCGGCCTGAGAGGAATAAATGAAAGTTAAGAAAGTCGTGCTTGCATATTCCGGAGGACTTGACACTTCCGTAATTATAAAGTGGCTTAAAGAGACCTATGGCTGCGATGTAATTGCTTACTGTGCCGACCTCGGACAGGAGGATGATATCAGGGCCGTAAAAAATAAGGCGCTGAAGACAGGGGCTTCAAAGGCTTACGTCGTTGATCTCAGAGAGGAATTTGCAAAAGATTATGTATTTCCAATGCTCAGGGCAAACGCCGTTTATGAAGGGGCCTATTTACTGGGCACTTCGATTGCAAGGCCGCTTATAGCAAAAAAACAGATCGAGATAGCAAAGGAAGAAAAGGCGGATGCGGTTTCGCACGGCGCTACCGGCAAGGGCAATGACCAGGTGCGGTTTGAGCTTGCTTACTATGCATTGAAACCCGATATGAAAGTCATTGCGCCGTGGAGGGAATGGGAATTTAATTCACGCGAGTCATTGATAAACTATGCAAAGAAACACGGCATTCCTGTTCCGGTAACTAAAGCAAAGCCATACAGCACTGACAGGAATCTCTTTCATATAAGCTATGAAGGGGGGATACTGGAAGACCCGTGGGCAGAGCCCCCGGAGAATATGTTTACACTGACGGTTTCACCGGAAAAGGCCCCGGTAAAAGGGGTTTGCCTTGAGATCGGGTATAAGGACGGGAACCCGGTCTCAATTGACAACAAAAAGCTTTCTCCTGCAAATCTCCTGAAAAAACTTAACGCAATTGCCGGTAAACATGGTATAGGCAGGCTGGATATCGTTGAAAACAGGTTTGTGGGAATGAAGTCCAGGGGGGTTTATGAAACACCGGGCGGGACTATACTGCATATTGCTCACAGGGCGGTCGAGTCAATCACCCTTGACAGGGAGTTGCTGCATTTACGGGATTCCCTGGTTCCGAAATATTCCGAACTGGTATATTACGGTTTCTGGTTTTCTCCGGAAAGAGAGGCCTTGCAGGGCCTTATTGATAAAGCCCAGAAAGGTGTAACAGGAACCGCCAGGTTGAAACTTTACAAGGGAAACTGTATTGTATCCGGCAGGAAGGCCCCGAAATCTCTTTACAGCCCCGAACTTGCAACATTTGAGGCGGAAGAAGTTTATAATCAGAAGGATGCCGAAGGATTTATAAAACTGAATGCCCTGAGGCTGAAGATACAAAAATTGAAAAAATAAATTGCCGTTATCCGTTAAACGTAAAACGGACACGGATTACGGACACGGAATTATGTCTGATCTTAGTTACTGGCTTGCCCTGAATTTTCTGCCTGATATCGGCCCTGTAGTCGCACGCAGACTCCTCTCGGCCTTCGGGAGCGCTGAAAACATTTTCCGGATGCCGGCGGAAGAGTTGAGAAAGGTTGAAGGGGTTGGTGAAAACAGGGCCGGGAATATTACCGGGTTTAATCGCTGGGATACAGTCCGGAAGGAGCTTGACTCTGCAGAAAAAAATAATGTGAGCCTTGTTGCCTTTAATGATTCGAGATATCCGGAAGGGCTGAAACGAATAAATGACGCTCCTCCCCTGCTTTATGTTAAGGGTGATTTAAAGGAGACGGACAAATTCGCTATTGCCATGGTCGGCTCACGCTCTTCAACTAATTACGGGATGCAGGTAGCGGAGAGAATGAGCCATAAACTGGCCTCATCAGGACTGACTGTTGTCAGCGGGATGGCAAGGGGAATTGATGCCGCTTCCCACAAAGGGGCGTTAAAGGCCGGCGGCAGGACTATAGCAGTGCTGGGTTCAGGGCTTGATGTCCCGTATCCGGCATCAAACATAGGACTTATGAGAGCGATTCAATCTTCGGGCGCGGTTATCAGTGAATTCCCGTTCGGGACCCCGCCGAATAAAGAGAATTTTCCGAAGAGAAACAGGGTTATCAGCGCCCTGTCATTCGGGGTCATTGTCATTGAGGCGGCGCTTGACAGCGGTTCTCTTATTACAGTAGGATATGCCCTCGAACAGGGCAAAGAGGTTTTTGCAGTGCCAGGCAATATTACATCCGGGAGTTCAAGAGGAACAAATGATCTTATTAAAAAGGGAGCCAGGCTTATTGAACGCGCCGAAGAGGTAATTGATGAGCTGAGACCGCAATTAAAGGGCGCTCTCAGGGAAGATCAGTTGAGTTCTGAAAAAAGACTGCCTGCAATGACGGATGATGAAAAAACGCTGTATAATTATCTGGATGCGGAACCAAAACATATAGATGCAATTATAAGAGGGATAGACATAACAACAGGCAGGGCGTTATCACTGCTGTTAAGCCTTGAACTCAAAGGAGTCATCAGGCAATCGGAAGGGAAACATTTTTCCCTTAACTGAGTAAATGCAGGCGCAAAGGCACAGAGTGAAAGAAAAGGGAAAAAACTTCGATTATATTTTTTTAAAACTTTGTGCCTGAGCAGTTAATAAAGGTTTTTTTAAAATTGCCGATAAAGACGGTTATAATGAAATAATTTTAAAATCTCCCCTAACCCCTCTTTGCAAAAGAGGGGGGGTAAAATCCTTCCCTTGAATAAAGAGGGAGCAATGGGGATTTAACAAGGAGCAGTTGCAAATGAAGTCGCTTTTGATTGTCGAGTCACCGACCAAGGTAAAAACGCTGAGTAAATTTCTCGGAAAGAATTTTACGATTAAGGCGTCTGTCGGCCATATAAAAGACCTTCCCAAAAAAGAGCTTGGCGTTGATGTCGAAAATAATCTGGCTCCCACGTATGTTGTAATTGAGGGAAAAGAAAAGATACTGAAGGATTTAAAGAAAGCGGCAAAGACCGCTGAAAAGATTTTTCTCGGCCCTGACCCTGACAGGGAAGGCGAGGCAATAGCATGGCATATTGCCGGGGAGCTGAATGGCGCCTTAGGAAAGGTCTACCGGGTTGAGTTCAATGAAATTACTGAAAAGGCAGTGACGGAAGCCATCAGGAATCCCAGAAAAGTAGATATGAATCTTGTTGACGCCCAGCAGGCCAGAAGGATCCTGGACAGGCTTGTCGGTTACAAATTATCACCGCTCCTGTGGCGCAAGGTGCGGCGGGGTCTCAGCGCGGGCAGGGTGCAGTCCGTTGCGCTCAGGCTTGTCGTTGACAGGGAAAAAGAGATCGAGGCGTTCAAGCCTAAGGAATACTGGAGCATCACAGCGACGTTGGAGGGTAAGGAGCCGCCGCCTTTTGATGCAAAACTTTTTCATATAGACGGGAAGAAGGCGGATATTAAAGATGGAGCCGGCGCCACAGGTATCGTGGATGATTTGAAGGGCAAGAGCTTTACGATAAAAAAGATAGAGAAAAAGAAGAGAAGACGCAATCCGGCCCCGCCTTTTATAACCAGCACACTACAGCAGGATGCGGCGAGGAAATTCAGGTTTACCGCAAAAAAAACCATGCTGATCTCCCAGCAGCTTTACGAAGGCATTGAACTCGGGGGCGAAGGCTCTGCAGGTCTCATAACATATATGAGAACCGATTCGGTAAAGGTCGCCTCTGAGGCCCAGGAAGAAGCCCGCGCCTTGATAAGGGGTGAATTCGGAAAAGATTACCTGCCGCAAAAGCCCCCTGTTTACAAAAGCAAAAAGTCGGCCCAGGAGGCACATGAGGCTATCAGGCCGACATCCGTAATCAGGACACCGACAGGGATTAAAAGCTATCTGTCACGCGACCAGTATAATCTCTATCAACTCATATGGAACCGTTTTATTGCAAGCCAGATGCACCCCGCGCTCCTTGAACAGACTTCCATTGATATAGTCCCCGGGGCCGGTAACACGGGGGAAGCTGAAAAATACATATTCAGGGCAACCGGTACGGTCGTTAAATTCCCGGGGTTTATGAAGTTGTACACGGAAAGCGGCGATAACGGCTCAGATGAGGAAGGGCTTCTGCCCCAATTGGCGGAGGGCGATATATTAAAGACCAAAGGGATATTGCCGAAACAGCATTTCACACAACCGCCGCCGCGGTATTCGGAAGCGACACTTGTCAGGGAGCTTGAGGCAAAGGCCATTGGAAGACCGAGCACATACGCCACCATTCTTTCAAAAATCCAGGACAGGAAATATACGGAGAAGATCGAGGGCAGGTTCAAGCCCACGGAACTGGGAGCGTTAGTGAGCGATCTGCTTGTTGAAAGGTTCCCGGAATTAATGGATTACAATTTTACCGCAAAGATGGAGGACAACCTTGACAGGATCGAAGAAGGCGGCCTGAAATGGGTTAATATTGTCATGGATTTTTACAAGCCTTTTGATAAAGACCTTGCCGAAGCAATGGAAAGTCTCGGCAGGGTAAAGCCTGAGGACATTCCTACGGACCAGGTATGTGAGAAATGCGGAAAGCCGATGGTCATCAAATGGGGCAGGCACGGCAGGTTTATTGCCTGCACAGGATACCCGGATTGCAAAAACACCATGCCTCTTGAGAACCAGGATGGCGAAGGGAAAGCGCAGGGCGTTGAAGTTCAGGAGACTGATGAGAAGTGTGAAAAATGCGGTTCCCCGATGGTTTTGAAAACCGGGAAGTTCGGCAGATTTTTAGCCTGCAGCAAATATCCTGACTGCAAGACAACAAAACCTATCGGTACGGGCATAAAGTGTCCGGATGACGGCGGTGAAATTGTCGAGAGGATGACAAGAAAGGGCAAGCTTTTCTTCAGTTGCGGCAATTACCCTAAATGTAAATTCGCTACCTGGTATAAACCTGTGAACAAGAGCTGCCCGGAGTGCGGAGCGGGTATTTTAGTCGAGAAAAGGACGAAAAAAGAAGAGGCGCTTGTCTGTCTGAAAAAAGAATGTAAATATAAAGAAGAGCTTCAGGAAGATACTGCCGGACAATCAACAGTTGTTCAAAGCAGTTCAAAATAGCTTAAACCCCGATTTCCCCATCCGTAAACAAAAAATCAACCGCCGCCCTGCCTGTCTAATGCTGTTTTTGATGTATATGATTGATGTTCTTCACAAAATCGGCATGAAGGACGAAGATGAACTTGAAGAACTATTACGAGAAAAGAACCTGAACGGTTACGGTTAATCCTTAATTCCCAGCACAATCTGTTTTTCCCTGATTGCCTTGATCCTGTCTCTCAGTTCCGCAGCTCTCTCAAATTCGAGTTTTTCAGCCGCTTTTTTCATTTCATCTTCAAGCGCTTTGATTCCGGATTCATTGCCGTATTCGACCTTTTCCTCTGCTGCAACAGGTACTGTCCAGTAATCCGCTTCATAGATTGAGCCGAGAACATTTATTATCTCTTTTTTGATTGACACAGGCGTTATCCTGTGCTTAAGGTTGTACTCCTCCTGAATCCCGCGTCTCCTGCCTGTTTCGTCCATTGCCGTTTTCATTGAACCTGTTACCGTATCCGCATAGAAAATCACCATCCCGTTTACATTCCTTGCCGCCCTGCCGGCTGTCTGTATAAGGGAGCGGCCCGATCGTAAAAAACCCTCCTTGTCTGCATCGAATATGGCAACAAGCGACACCTCCGGGATATCAAGCCCTTCCCTCAACAGGTTTACCCCTATAAGTACGTCAAACTTCCCCAGTCTCAGGTCTCTCAGTATCTCCACCCTCTCCAGTGTCTTAATATCAGAGTGGAGATAGCTTGCCTTTATCCCTGACTCCGTATAATACTCGGCAATGTCCTCAGCCATTTTTTTTGTCAGGGTAGTAACAAATATTCTTTCTTTTCTTTGAGTCCTTTTTCTTATTTCTCCGAGCAGATCATCCAGTTGACCCGAAACCGGCCTTAGTTCTATAAACGGGTCTTTCAGGCCTGTAGGTCTGACTATCTGTTCGATAATTCTGCGGCCCGACTTCGTGACCTCGTAGTCCGCCGGTGTAGCTGAAACATAAATTGCCTGCTTTACCTTGTGTTCAAATTCATTAAACTTGAGCGGCCGGTTATCAAGGGCAGATGGAAGCCTGAAGCCGTAATTAATCAGGGTCTGTTTTCTTGACCTGTCTCCCTCGTACATTCCCCTGATCTGGGGAACCGCGGCATGGGATTCATCAATTATTATCAAAAAGTCTTCCGGGAAATAATCGATAAGACAGAACGGCGGCTCTCCGGGCGACCTGCCGCTCAAGTGCCTTGAATAGTTTTCAATTCCATGACAGTAACCGAACTCCTTCAGCATCTCCATGTCAAAACGTGTTTTCTGTTCAAGCCTCTTTGCCTCAATCTCCTTGCCCTGTCCGAGTAAAATATCAATCCATTCTTCAAGTTCGTTATTGATTGCCGCGATTGCCCGTTCAATTCTCGGCTTTGGAGTAATCCAGTGGCTGTTGGGATATAATGCGACTTTTGTCAGACGTCTTAAAACCTTGCCTGACAGGGAATCAAATTCATATAAACCGTCAATATCGTCCCCGAAAAATTCAACTCTTATTGCATTATCCCCGGAAAAAGAAGGGAATATGTCGACAGTATCCCCCCTTACGCGAAAGGCGCCTCTTTTAAAATCCTCACTCCGCTCGTACAACATATCAACGAGCTTTCCGAGAAAGGCATCCCTGTCTGTTCGCATACCTTCTTCAATGGAAAGATTCATACCAAGGTAATCATCAGGAGAACCGATACCGTATATACATGAGACGGATGCAACAACAATAGTATCGTTTCTTTCGAGCACAGCGCGTGTAGCCGCATGTCTCAACCTGTCGATGTCGTCATTTATCATGGCATCTTTCTCAATGTAGGTGTCTGTTGCAGGGAGGTAAGCCTCGGGCTGATAGTAGTCGTAGTAACTGACAAAATACTCAACTGCATTTTCCGGGAAGAATGTTTTAAATTCTCCGTAAAGCTGGGCCGCAAGGGTTTTGTTGTGAGCAATAACAAGCGTTGCTTTATTTACATTTGCAATTACATTCGCAATAGTGAACGTCTTGCCGGACCCGGTGACACCGAGAAGCGCCTGGTGATTCAGATTATTTAAAACACCTTCTGTTAACGCATCGATGGCCCCGGGCTGGTCGCCTTCAGGTTTGAAGCCTGATTTCAGCTTGAATATGCCTGCGTGTTTTATCATGAAAGAGGACAAAATAATATCTTTGGTGGAAGTTATTCCGGTTTGTTTTTAGCTCCGTCCGGCATCTTTCCACATTGGAATCTAAAGTGGACCCCATGTCAAGACTGATTTCAGACCTTTTTAAGCTACATTATATGCCAGCATGCAGCCTGACTGTAAGGAGGCCGTAGGCCGACTGGAAGTCAGGCTGCGCGAAAATTTTTTTGACATCCTCCTTCCCCCTCCCTATATCTTCTGTTATTGTTGTATATCCTGCTCAGGATTAATTATAATGCACTTCTTCAGGTGTTCTATACCCTAATGCCTGGTGAAAACGTTCATTGT
>DRDE01000016.1 GCA_011040095.1 Nitrospirota bacterium | reverse complement strand
ATAGGAGACCTGAATGCAAAACGCGGTAAAGTCCAGGGGGTTGACTCCCTGCCGGGCGGCACACAGAAGGTAGTGGCGCTTGTCCCGATGGCGGAGATGCTTACATATGCAAATCAACTGAATGCATTAACCAGCGGGCAGGGCATGTATACGATGGAGACCTCCCACTATGAGGAAGCTCCTTCCCATGTTGCGCAGAAAATTATTGCCGAAAAAGAAGAGGCAAAAAAAGAGGGATAATTTGCATGAGGAATGTACTGGATCGGAAAAAAAGTGAAATCTCCGGAGAAGAGACTCAATAAATTATTGAAGAAATAAGGAAACAGTAAGATGAAGAAGCACATTGGACTTGATGCAGGCTCTGTAAGTGTAAAATTGGCTGTTATGGATTCCAACGGCAATATTCTGAAGACGGAATATGTCCGGCATAAAGGAGATCCGCTTGGCGTTGCCTATGATTTATTAAGGAAGTTGCCTGCAGGTTGTTTTTTGAGCATTACCGGCTCGGCAGGCAAGCTCATCGGCCGGTCATTGGGCATAAAGCCGGTAAACGAGGTGGTCGCCCTCAGCTATTCAACAAAAAGACTTTACCCGGAAATAAGGACGATTATTGAAATGGGCGGTGAGGATTCCAAGCTCATCGTGCTTGAAAACGGGATGGTAAAGGAATTTTCAATGAACTCCGTGTGCGCGGCGGGCACGGGTTCTTTTCTCGATCAGCAGGCTGAAAGGCTCTATCTCAGCATTGAAGAATTCAGTGACATCGCCCTCAAATCAAAAAAGCCCCCGCGTATAGCCGGCAGGTGCAGTGTCTTTGCAAAGTCGGATATGATTCATCTGCAGCAGATAGCCACCCCTGTTGAGGACATTGTTGCAGGGCTCTGTTTTGCGGTTGCAAGAAATTTCAAGGGAAGCATCTGCAAGAATATGGAGCTTCCTGAACCGATCGGTTTCCAGGGAGGAGTTGCCGCCAACAGCGGGGTAAGAAGGGCCTTCAGAGAAGTGCTGCCCACGGATAATCTTATTATCCCGGAGCATTTTGCAATAATGACGGCCATAGGCGCGGCGATTAAAGACATGGAGCAGGGAGTGGAGTCCTGTTTCGAGATTGAAAAATTAGGTGAATGTATTTCATCACTGAAAGTTGAAGGCGCGGGGCATAAGCCCCTGTGTAAAAATGCCGGGGAATTTGAAAAGCGGCACTCTGTCTCATATTACATTCATAAACCGGAGACATCCGGCAAGGTAAATGCCTATCTTGGAATAGACATCGGTTCGATCAGCACAAATCTCGCTGTCATTGATGAACAGAACAGGCTCCTTGCGAAAAGATACCTGATGACAGCCGGAAGGCCTATTGAAGCCGTAAAAAAAGGTCTTGATGAAATAGGCCGCGAGGTCGGCGGCAAGGTAAATATCTGCGGTGTGGGCACCACGGGGTCGGGCCGATACATGATTGCCGACTTTGTAGGCGCGGATATTGTAAAGAATGAAATTACCGCCCAGGCCCAGGCTGCTATTGAAATAGACCCTGAAGTCGACACAATACTTGAAATCGGCGGCCAGGATTCAAAATACATATCAATCAGGGACGGCATTATCGTTGACTTTGAAATGAACAAGGCATGTGCGGCGGGAACAGGCTCTTTCCTTGAAGAACAGGCCGACAAGCTCGATATATCGGTGAAAAAAGAATTCGGCAATCTTGCGTTTAATTCAGAGAAACCATGCACACTCGGTGAGAGATGCACTGTATTCATGGAGAATTCGCTTCTCTCAAAACAGCAGAGAGGGGTCCCGAAGGACGACCTTGTTGCAGGGCTTGCTTACTCGATTGTTCAGAACTATGTCAACAGGGTGGTCGGCGACAGGGTAATCGGCAAGAAGATATTTTTCCAGGGGGGTGTGGCCTTTAATAAATCCGTAACAGCGGCGTTTGAAAATTACCTTGATAAACATATTACTATTCCTCCTCATCACGATGTGACCGGGGCAATAGGAATGGCGATTATTGTAAAGAAGCAGATGGAAAAACAGAATACAGAATACAGGAGTCAGGAGTCAGGAGTCAGGAGTCAGAACACGGAACACGGAACACGGAACACAGACAACGGACAACCGGCCACGAGCTTCAAGGGCTTCGACCTTTCAAAAAGAAATTATGAGATAAAATCATTTGAGTGCAAGGGTTGTGACAACCTGTGCGAGATAAACAGGGTCCAGGTTGAAGGCGAGAAAGAGCCGCTTTATTACGGCAGCAGATGTGAAAAATATGATGTCAGGCGAAAGACAAAGAATTTGCCGGATGCGAATATGCCCGATTTGTTCGCTGAACGTGAAAGACTCCTTACAAAATCTCACAGGGAGTACCTGGAAAAATTTAAAGCTCATCGGTCGGCAGTCAACGGTCAACGGATTCACCGCATCGGGATTCCGGGGATATTCTTTTTCCATGACTTTCTGCCGTTCTGGAGCACCCTGCTGTGGGAACTCGGTTTTGAAGTTGAAATGTCCGACAAGACCAACAGGCAGATTGTAAACAAGGGAGTGGAAAACATCCTTTCTGAAAGCTGCTTCCCGCACAAGGTTGCGCATGGACACATAAAAGACGTGATCGATAAAGACATTGACGCCGTATTTCTGCCGAGCTTCATAAATTTCAATTCCGGCAGTGGAAAGGTGCGCAGCTTTGCCTGCCCTTATGCACAGACAATGCCCTATATCGCCGATATTGTTTTCAGGGATGCACGGATTCTTAAACCTGTAATTGATTTTGAACAGGGCAGGGACTATCTTGTAAAACAGTTATATAATTCGTTTAAACCGTTCCATATATCAAAGGCCGCTATCAGAAGCGCATTGCTGAAGTCGGAAAGTAACCAGGAAGAATTTGTTTCCGCAGTGAAAAAGCGCGGCAAAGATATCCTGGAAAATATCCCTGAAAGAACAATTGTCATAGTGGGCCGGGCATATAATGCATTTGATTCCGGGATCAACCTTGAAATACCGAAAAAATTAGCCGCACTCGGGGTCTTCTCAATTCCCATGGACTACCTGCCGCTGGAAGCCATTGACATTTCCGGTAAATGGACGAATATGTACTGGAGGTCGGGCCAGAATATATTAAGGGCAGCTGAAATAATCAGGGACAATCCAAAATTGTTTGCCCTCTATATAGGGAATTTTGCGTGCGGGCCCGATTCCTTTATACAGAGATTTTTTGATACAACCATGGCAAATAAGCCGTACCTTCAAATCGAGATTGACGAACACAGCGCAGATGCGGGTGTCATAACAAGATGTGAGGCATTCCTCGACAGTATCAACAGCAGGAAGGATATCAGTGTAAGCAAACCTGAAAAACGATTGCCTTCGATCATGAAAAAGGGGACAAACAATAAGATAGTCTACATAACACGAATGTCCGATCATGCCTTCGGACTGGCGGCTGCTTTTAAGAAATGCGGCATTGACGCTGAAGTAATGAATGCGCCGGACACGGAAACGGTAAAGATTGGAAGAAGATACATATCAGGTAAAGAATGTTATCCGTGTGCCATTACTGCCGGGGATATGGTGAAAAAGACAATGTCAAATGACTTTGATCCGGACAGGGCGGTATTTTTCATGCCTTCGGGCGCAGGCCCGTGCCGTTTCGGGCAATACAATGTTCTCCACAGGCTTGTACTCGATGAAATCGGGCTGCCGCAGGTCCCGATATATGCGCCCAACCAGGATGAATCTTTTTACACTGAACTCGGTATGGTTGGGAAAGAGTTTAGTTCACATGCCTGGAAAGGGATTATTGCAATAGAACTGCTTGTCAAATGTCTCCATGAAACAAGGCCTTATGAAATCAACAAAGGTGAGACGGACAGGCTTTATAAAGAGTATCTTTCAAGGATTGAAGGAATGATTCAAAGCCGTAACGGCGCCATGACCGTATTTTTAAATGATATGCGGAAGTCGTTTTCGGAAATACCGAGAACCGGGGAGAAGAGACCTCTCATAGGCATTATCGGGGAGATATTTGTCAGGCACAATGCTTTTGCCAATGAGAGTATTATCAGGAAGGTAGAGGCGCTTGGCGGCGAAGTATGGCTTGCCCCGGTAGAAGAATGGATTTACTATATAAATTTTACGGGCTTGCGCAAATCCCTGGCCAGGCTTCGAAACAGGGATTTTTCCGGAAAGAATTTTAAGGATATCCTGAACATGGTTATTACGAGATATGTTCAAAATAAGATCGAACATAATTTTGCCAAACCATTTGAAGGATTTCTGAAGACTCTCAGGGAGCCGTCAACAAAAGAAATTATCAAAAATGCGTCGCCTTACCTGCATGTCTCTTTTGAAGGCGAGACAATTTTAAGCATGGGCAAGGCAATGGACTTTGTAAAAAAAGGCGCATCTGGTATAATTAGTGCGATGCCTTTCGGCTGCATGCCCGGAACTATCGTTTCTGCCCTCTTAAAAGGACTCAAACAGGACACGGGCACACCTTGCCTCAGCGTTGCATATGACGGCGCAGAGGCAACATGTTCCGAGATACAGCTTGAGGCGTTCATATATCAGGCAAGTGACTATAAAAAAGTTCAGCCGATAATTAACACGAATATTCACTAATGCAAAAGAAAAGTCTTTATTTTATTAATAATTTTATATTTAGTGTTGATTGGCGGCATTCGTGGCTGAGCTTTGTTGACAGGAGGTGAATTGATGGGCAATGTTGTAAAGTGGCGTAAAAAGAAAATGAGCAAACACAAGCACAGAAAGCTTCTTAAAAGAACAAAACACCAGAGAAGAAAATAATTATTTAATCATTATAGATTCAGCTTTGATGAATAAGGGGCCGGAGATATTCCGTCCCCTTATTATTTTCAGGGGCATAATTTTTTCATGATTGCCGGATGATCGGATAAATTAATTTTCTTTATATTCCTAATAATTATTCTTATTTGACAGCCCGCATATTTAGTGATACGTTTTATTTAGAAAAATGAGAGGGGGGACACTCTTTTATCCCTTTAGCGTAATTTACAATTATTTAAAAAAGAGGATGCCGCACCCTGATTTAAGAGGTTTTTTCTGCCTCAAACAGAAAATCCACCTTTTGCTTCAGCCATGTCCCCTACAGGTCGGCATCTTCTTTTAAATTTACATGTAATTTGAGCGATTCATGTAGCCGCAGGCTAAAGCCTGCGGCTGCAACAAATTAAAAAAAGAATCGCTTAATCAGTGTCTGTGTATAAACATAACAATTGAGCCGTCATTCCCGCGGTCTGTTGGGCGGGAATCCAGTCTTTTCAATAAGTCCCGGATGCCCGACTAAAGACTTCGGGCATGACAAAAATAAAAAAAGGCAATTTATACGCAGACATTAAAAAGCAAGGGATTTAT